>JAVEWB010000008.1:0-20260 GCA_034004765.1 Anaerolineae bacterium | reverse complement strand
TAAGCACCGGTGTCAAGAGAGGGGCCGCCTCTTTCAGCGCCTGATCGGCAAGCCGTGCAAGCTGAGGGCGACGACGCTGGATGATCTCCGGATCAGCGCCCTCAGCGCGTAAAACCATCGCCGCTGTAATCGGGGAAAGATCCCACCCCCGCAAAATCATGCAGCCTGATCCTGCTCCACCAATGACTTGGCCAACGCGACGGCGCGGCTCGCGTCCGCCGCATACCCATCTGCACCAATTTCACGCGCATAGGCCTCGGTTACCGGTGCCCCGCCCACCATGATCCTGACCTTCTGACGAAGGCCCGCTTCCTCGAGCGCCGCCAGCGTCACTTTCATGCTCGGCATCGTCGTCGTCAACAGTGCGGACATACCCACGAGATCAGCGCCCTCCGTCTTCACCGCCTCGACAAACCTGTCCGGCTCCACATCCGCGCCCAAATCCACGATTTCGAAGCCGGCGCCTTCCAGCATCATGCAGACCAGGTTCTTGCCGATATCGTGCAAATCCCCTTTCACCGTGCCGAAGATGACTCTTCCCGAAGGCTTGACATTGGCATCGACCAGGCGCGGCTTGAGCAGTGCCATCCCTTCTTTCATCGCGCGCGCGGCAATCAACATCTCGGGCACGAAATATTCGCCTTCCTCGAACAGGCGTCCCACCTCGGCCATGGCCGAAATCATATCCTCAAGGATAGCGGCAGGCTCGAGTCCCGCATCCAGTGCTGCCTGCACCTTCTCCCGAGCCACGTCCATGTCCCCGTTCAAAACACCCTCATGAAGCTCTTCCAGAATCTTCTCCATTGTAATCTTTCCTCCGCAGTGTTCTCAGGGCAGATCACCCTGCCTTTTTCCATTCCTTACCGGCCGCCATAAACGCCTCGATATTTTCCAGAGGCGTCTCGGGCGGCAAATCGCACCCCGTGCTCAAGATGAAGTTCGGGTACGGAGCCATGACATCGAGCAATGTCCGTACTGAAGTCTGCACCTCTTCGCCGGATGCATTGACCATCACCCGTACGGGATCAACATTCCCAACGAGGACCACATCTTCTGGGATCTTTACAGCCGCAGCAGGAAGATCTACAGCAGCGTCCAGGCTCAGGCCCTGTGCACCGGTCTCCACCATCGCCTGGATGAGGTGCGTGGTATTCCCACAGATATGTAAGACCGGGATAGCATTCACCTTCTCAATGATGCGGTGTACATAAGCTCCCGAAAATTTCCGGAAAGCGCGCGGTGAGATGAACGTAGCCGTAGGTTCCAGAATACAGATCAGATCCGCTCCGGCATCAACCAGGGCCTGTGCATACCGGATGATGACCTGTGTAGCAAATTCCGCAGCGGCGTGCACCAGGTCGGGATTGTCGATCGTGGCCAGGGCAATCTCAGTAGCCCCCATCATCAGTCCCGCGAGCGTGAACGGCCCAATGACGTAAGCCCCCTTGGGGATATCGAAATTCACATCCATCAAGCGCATGATATCCAGGTAGGTCCGCACACGGCCATCGTAGAGCAGTTCGACAGCCTTGAACTGCTCCAGATCCTCGATGCGCTTGACAAGGTGCGCGGCCACCGACGGCGAGCCGTTGGCCGGGAAGATCACCGGGATGCCAATTGCTCCCGCTTCGACGGCCAGATCCATCATGAAGAAAATGACATCCGGCTCGAAACGATCGACCAACGACTTGAGCGTGCGATACTGCAACTTCGAATTGAACTCATTCTGCCAGATGGTTGAATGAGTCAAAGCCGTTCCGGGGAATCCCATCAAAGGAGCAACCAGCCGCCGCGGGCTGCCCTGAACCAGGTCAATCAATCGCGGTCCCGCCATTGTTATGAAGCCTCCCCAAGTGTCATATGGAATCCGGTAAATGACGCGTCCTTATGAGTCTAATAGCTTCCAGGTAAAATGCAAACGGCAGGAGTACAAAATACAAGAGGCGAGCGGGGAGTACCCTGCTCGCCTCTTTCTGCTTCTCTCAAAACAGCAGCGGCGCTACGGTTGAACACCCTCAAATGAGGGAATGGGCAAGAAGGGCGAAACCCCTTCGCTGGGCAAGAAGCCCCACTGAACGTTCTGCAGATTGCGGACGAATTCCCACTGCACCACATTGGGGTACGCCTCGAGTGTCTCACCACGGGCCTCAATGCTGTAGGCCTCTGCCTCTGCTAAAAGACGCTGGCGTTCCGCATCAGCCGCCGCCAACAATTTCGTACGCTCTGCATCGGCCACTGCCAGCAGTTTCGTGCGCTCTGCCTCGGCCTCCGAGAGACGAATCTGGCGCTCCTTCTCGAACTCCGCCGCCTCGGATTGATACCTGGCCGTCTCGATCGCCTCCTGCGCAATCTGCTGCTGTTCGATCGCGTTGACGTACTCCTCGCCAAAATCTATCTTGCGGACCAGGAACGAGTCCAGCGTCACACCGTAAGGCACGAAGCTCTCCGTCAGTGTTTCATATACCTTGTTCTCATATTCGAAAATGCCGTCGCCGCTGAAAAGCTCCTCCGCCGTATAACCCTGGGCCCAGAGGCGCGACAGGTTGCGGGAGTGCGCTTTGACGACGTTTTCCACCACAAACTGAGGGAAGCCCACATTTTGCACAATCGAGACCGCTTTTTCGGGTGGAATACGGAAAAGAACCGTATATTTGATCTGGATCTGCTGCCCATCAATCGTCTGAGCCGTTACCGGATAATCGCGGTAATCCGCCCCTGACGCAGTGGGGTCATCGCTGGCCTCATAAGACTGCACCACCGTAGACACGGGGATCACCTGATCAATAAAAGGCGTCTTCCAATGTAATCCAGGCTGAAAGACCTGGCCAGTCAGCGCACTAAAGCGCACCACCAACCCCACCGTCCCATATTTCACGGTGGTATAGGCCTGATCTAACGCCAGGCCGGCAAAAGCCAAAACAGCCAGAACGACCCCGACGATCACAGGAGAAACGCCCGGACGCCGGCGGGTCAAGAACCAGGTAGCACCGCCAGCCAAAGCCCCGACAAAAAGAGCGATCATCAAGCTGGGAAATGCAGCACCAAGGAACGCTAAAACGGCCATTTTCTTATACCTCCATGAACTGAGAATAGACCTTATGCCATATGCCAAGCAGCCTTATCGACCCCGCTGCCGGACCACCTCGTACAGGACCACAGAACCGGCCACCGATGCGTTCAACGAATTGATCATACCGTGCATCGGCAGCATCAACAGCCAGTCACAATGCTCGCGGACCAGACGCCGCAGCCCGCTTCCCTCACTCCCCACAACAACGCCCAGCGGGCCGTTGAGATCGACCTCGGTGTAAAGCTGTGCGCCGCTCGCATACTCCAGGCCCGCAATCCAGACATCAGCAGCCTTCAACTGTTCGATCGCCTGGGAGAGATTGGCCACCTGTGCCACCAAGAGATGTTCGACTGCACCGGCGGAGGTATTCGCGACCGCGGGGGTTATGCCTGCAGCACGGCGCTCCTGCAGGATGATCCCATGCACCCCCACGGCTTCCGCCGTGCGCATCAGCGTCCCCAGGTTGCGCACATCCTGGATCAGATCCAGGAGCAGGAACAGCGGGGCCTCCTTATGCTCTGCAGCCAGGTCGAACATCGCCTCTGTGCGCACATAGGGATAACCCGACGCTTCCAAAGCCACGCCTTGATGCCCGGGATTGTCGACAAGAGCATCGAGATCGCCGCGAGCAAGTGTGCCAACCGGGATTTTTAACGTCCCGGCCAGCGTCACAATCTCATCCACCAGTGGCGAGGGTTCGATTCCCTTGAGCAGCCACACTTTGAAGAACTGGCGCCTGCGGGCGCGCAGGGATTCGCGGACCGCCTGCCGACTATAGAGGATTTCTCGCATATGCTCCTTTAGAGCTCTATCTGCCAGGTGCTCCCCTCGGGGCCATCGTTGATGATAATGCCTAGTTCTGCCAGGCGATCACGAATGGCATCCGCTTTCGCCCACTCCCTGGCAACGCGATATTCCTGGCGCATGTCCAGAATCACCTTCATGAGCCCGTCCGTAAAATCGCCCTTCTCGACAGGTTCCGAAAGCCTATCCGGTAAGATCCCCAGGACACTTCCGCCCAAGTCACGGAAGAGCTTATCCATGGCCGCCAGCGTGCCCATGCTCACATCCTGTGTATCATCCAGGTAACGATTGACTTCCTTGACGAAATCGAACAGGACGGCAAGCGCCTGAGGTGTATTGAAATCATCATCCATGGCCTTTTGGAAAGCGTCTCGGTAATCCTCAAGCGAAGAGACGTCCGTCAGCACGGCCGTACCCGCAGGATGCGCGTGATCCATCGCACGGCGTATATTGCGCACCGTGTTATGCAATCGGGCGACCCCGCGCTGTGCCGCCTGCAATGCATCGCGGCTGAAATCAACCGGGCCGCGATAGTGGCTGCTGAGGATGAAATACCGCACGGCTTCTGCCGTGTAAAGATCGAGAGCATCCTGGATCGTGAGGAAGTTGCCCAAGCTTTTGCTCATCTTCACGCCATTGACCGTCAGAGAGCCCACCAGCACCCAATAGTTGGCAAAGGGGATGCCATGATACGCTTCGGCCTGGGCCACCTCACACTCGTTATGCGGGAAGATGTTCTCCAACCCACCGCCGTGGATATCAAAGGGCTGTCCCAAATATTTGGTAGACATCACCGAGCACTCGATGTGCCAGCCGGGATACCCTTCACCCCAGGGACTGGGCCAGCGCATCAGGTGTTCAGGCTCCGCACGCTTCCACAATGCAAAGTCGGCCGGATGCCTTTTCTCCTCCCGCACCTCGACACGCGCACCGGCATCCAGCTCCTCCACCTTACGGCGGGAGAGCTTGCCATACTCCGCAAACTTGTCGACCGAGAAGTAGATATTGCCGTTGCTCTCGTAAGCGAAACCACGGTCGAGCAGCCCCTGCACCCACTGAATGATCTCGGGGACGTGGCAGGTGGCGCGCGGCGAGATATTGGGACGCATGACATTCAATGCATCCATATCCGCAAAGAAGCTGGCCATGTAGGTCTCCACGACCTCCATAGGTTCTATCTTATGAAGACGTGCCCCCTTCGAAATTCTATCCTCGCCACTGTCCAAGAGGTGGCCAACATCGGTGATATTACGCACATAGCGGATCTCGTAGCCCAAGTGCTTGAAGTAGCGCACCATTACATCCATCGCCACATAAGTTTTAGCATGTCCAAGGTGCGAATGATCATACACAGTAGGGCCACAGACATACATTCCAACACGGCGTGGGTCGATAGGTTTGAAACGCTCGACTTCTCGGGTTAAATAATTGTAGATACGGAGAGCCATCGCGTAACCTCCCTAATCCTCCAGGTCTTCGGGGCGAGCAAAGATCATCCGCCCGGCAGCAGTTTGCAGGACTTTTCCCACAACCACCACTATCGTCTTGCCAATGTAAGTGCGCCCCCCCTCGACCACGACCATCGTGCCGTCATCCAGGTACCCCACACCCTGATCGAACTCTTTGCCTTCCTGGAGAACATGAATCGAAAACGTCTCACCGGGCAACAAAACCGTCTTCACCGCGTTGGCCAACTCGTTGACATTGAGCACCGTTACTCCTTGCAATTCGGCAACGCGGTTCAAATTATAATCATTGGTCATGATACTCCCATTCAACTTGCGAGCAAGCGCGATGAGCTTATCATCGACCTCCTTGACACCTTCCACCGCCTCATCAACGATGCGCACAGGGACCGGGGATTCCTCCTGAAGATGACGCAGGATTTCCAATCCACGCCGACCTCGGTTGCGACGCAGTGCATCCGAAGAGTCAGCAATATGCTGAAGCTCATTGAGCACAAAAAGAGGGACTATGAATTCGCCGCGGATAAACCCCGTATTACAAATATCCAGAACCCGGCCATCAATAATCACACTGGTATCCAACAAGATAGGATAGCTTTTGTGGGAGGCATCCGCAGGTTCTTCCGGGACTAAGCGCCCGCGAATCATCTGCATCAGATCCGAGCGCGTTGTAGTCACCATCACCCCCATAGAGGCAAAGAATGCCGCCACGACAAACGGCAGAATTTGACCAAAGGGATCAGGAAGCAGCGAGAGGGGATAGGCAATCAAAGCACCGAAAGCCAGACCGACAAAGAGCCCCAACAGAGCGGATAAAAGCATCTGAGCAGGGGCCTGTTGCAGTGTATGGTGTAGGCGGCGGAAAGGATGCACGCTGAGCCAGGGGGCAAGCATAAACCCTAAGATGCCCGAGATGACGCCGGTGAAAATTCTGGCAAACGTGGGGTCCAGAGTAAGCGAGGGGAACCATACCAAAAACTGATTTCCTAGAGCTACTCCACCCAAAGCAAAAAGAATGAGGCCAATAATGCGAGAAATAAGTTCGACGTTCATCATACCTCCTAAGAAAAATATAGGCGGCCCACGCGGGCCGCCTTATTGTTCATCCGACACATTTCGTACCTTCTTGCATAACCGGGATGTGAGTAACACGCCCAATCAGGTGGTTTCCCTTACAGCGAGAGAAAACAGACCACCTGATTACTGTCGTTCATGCCATAACAACCACCCTGGATACTGCAAAGATACAAAGCTGGATAAGGAAATAAATAAGTGCACACGCGTAACTTATATATTATGTTATCATAGTCATGGAAAAAGTCAAAGTTTGTCAGATGTTGGATTTGATATATTGACTTTCTAGGTTATCTTTGCTATTCTAAACACAGAAACATGTAATAGAGTAGGAGGCAGAAAAATGGCCCGGTGTCCTGAGTGCAATGCCAGACTTAATACTCCTTCGGATCTGGAACTCTGGGATCATCTCTTTTGTGAAGCCTGTGGTGTTGAATTGGAGGTTATCGAATTAAACCCACTGGAACTGGAAGTCGTCTACGACCTGGAAGAAGAGGACGAGGATGACAGCGACGAGATCGATCTGGAAGAGTCCGACGAAGATGAATTAGATCTAGATGATGATTGGGAAGAAGAAGACGAAGAAGAGGATAGCGACGGAGACAAAGGACAAGAACGTTGGTGGTGATTGACTCCACCTTCCCAGGACGTCAAAAGACCCGTAGAATGCGACCGTGGGCCTTTTGGATCTCCTATAGTTGGGCGACGCTTTACAGCGTCGCCTTTTTCCGTGAGATGACGAAGAGCACGGCAACGACCAGAAGTACTGCGAGGATGCCGCTTCCCCGGACGATCATCCTAAGCAGGCTATTGGCCGGTTTGTCAAAGGTCTCCTCAATAGGTCCGGAAGTTTTCCCCGTCGTCGGTGTCTCAGCATCCGCTGCCGCAGTGAGGTAGCCTACCTCCAAAGAATATGTTTGCCCTGCCCCAAGCAGAACTTCCCACTCAGCCGCTTCGGTAGGTTCATACCCTGTAGGAGCCATCTGACGGATCACATAGCTGCCCGGCTCAAGACCCTGAAAACAGTAGGGTTCGCTGATCCCATCAGTAGTATACGTGCCGGCAGGGCCATTCGAGCCAACAAGTGAGAACGCCACATTGGGCAGCAATCCCTCAGAATCGGCCTTGCGGACCATGTCCCTATCTCGATCAGTGTAAGCCATGATGCAAAGAGCGCTCTTGCCTGTCTGAGACGCCGCCGGCGCACCTGTGATTGTAATCGCTCCCGATGTGGTGAGCGGTTGGGCGTCCGTTGGAGCCGGTGTCGGCGTCGGGACGTTGATCGCAGCACCGGCGATCACAAGCTCCTGCCCCACAGCGACCAGATCATTCTCGCCCAACGTTCCCACATTGAGCTGCCGCAGCACATCCACAGCCACGCCGTACTCGAACGCGATGCCAAACAACGTGTCCCCCGACTCGACAACATGCACCACAGCACTATCCGGGCGCACTGTGGAAGTGGCCCGGGGCGTCGGCGGCATCCGAGGTGTGGCGGGCGGAGGAGCTGCAGTAGGCTTCGTTACCCCTACCACCACCAGGCTGCCATCGTCGACATAGACGTCGTTGTGTATTCGCGGCCAACTATCATACCAATCCGCACGGGAATAAGTAAATACCGTCGCTGCGCTGTTCTGAGCCGTTGCCTCAACCGTGAAAAGGGTCCAGGTATCGTAGGCCTCCTGTTCGGTCGCCCACACCACCGTCCCGGCCCAGGGATTCGTACCACCGGTCGGGTCGATACCCACCCGGGTATGCATATAGGCCGGGTTGTTGGATTTCTCCCCGGTCGGACAGACATTCCACTTATCCTTGTCCGCCTCACAGGACCAGGTCTGCATGTAGATCTGGAAACGCAGCAAATCGCCGGGCTGAATGCCACTGGTTACCTGCTGGTAGAGACCCGCCTCGTGTTGGCGATTGAAGGTGAAATACTTCTGCGAAAGGTCGCCACTGTGCACACGATAAGCAAAATCCGCCGCGCTCATCCCACGGAACTCAGGGCGCCCCCAGTAACAGTTGGTATCCAATCCACAATGCGAGGGTTTGGCGGCTCTGGAAGACGGGCTGTCCACCCAGAAAGCATGCCATCCCGGCGCGACCTGAATCTCCTGGATTCCCATTTCGTATGGCCACGCCTGACCGGGATCTTGCTCGAAATCCCCATTGGTCAGCAAATTAGGGCCCGTCTGCTGAGCACGAACCGTTTCGGATACGTTCAGCACCCAGGACAGCATCCCCAACACACACAGCACAGCAAACAGGATGCGTCGACTCTGACCTTTCATGTGGTCAAATTCCTTTCCCTTCCTCCTGAATTGAGCCTTGACGCCGACGGGACAGAACAAAAACTCCCGCAACAGCCAACCGTGCCGCCGCCACAATAGTCCCGCTCACGCGAACCACCGTATCGCGGAGCCGCGCGGGAAGCCCTCAGCGGGCTCCGCCTCAAGCCATCTTCTCAGAGTTTATCAAAAGGCCCGTGATAGCGTTCTACGGGCCTTTTGGTAAGTCCTATGGTTGGACGATGCTTTACGGCATCGCCTTCCTGCGTGAGGTGAAGAAAAGCACGGCCACTGCAACGGCCAGAAGTGCGGCGATGATACCGCTCACCTGAATAATTTTACCCAACAGACTGGTGGCCGGCTTCTCGGAGGGCTCTTCGTCCTCCTCAGCGGGCTCAGCGGTCTCCTCCACGGCAGGCGTCGCAGCGGCTCCTGCCGCAGCAAGATAGCCCACTGCCAGGGAATAGGTCTGCCCTGCTCCCAACAGCACCCCCCATTCAGCCGCCCCGCTGGGGCTGTACCCCGCCGGGGCCGTTTGCCGGACCACGTAGTTGCCCGGCTCGAGGCCTTGGAAGCAGTAGGGCTCGCTGATCCCATCGGTAGTATACGTGCCGGCAGGGCCACCGGAGCCCACGAGTGAGAGCACTACATTGGGCAGTAATTCCTCAGAGTCGGCACTGCGCGCCATGTTCCCATCCCGGTCATTGTACGCCACGACACAAAGAGAGCCCTTGCCCGTCTGAACTGCAGCCGGCGCGACCGTAGCCGTGATTGCCCCCGGCGTCGTGATCGGTTGAGCCTCTGCTGGATCCGGCGTCGGCGTCGGGATGTTGATCGCCGCACCGGAGATCACAAGCTCCTGGCCGATAGAGAGCATATCGTTCTCCCCCAACGTTCCAGCATTCAGCCGCCGCAGTTCATCCACATCCACATTGTATTCGAGTGCAATACCAAACAGCGTGTCCCCCGACGCGACAACGTGCACGGTAGCACCATCCGGCCGCGGCGTAGAAGTAGCTCGGGGTGTCGCCGGCACCTCAGGTACAGCAGGCGCAGCCGACGTCGGGGCCGCCGTGGGCTGCGCTTCCCCCACTACAACCAGGGTACCATCGTCGACATAAACATCATTATTGATCCGCGGCCAGGTATCATACCACTCCACTCGGGAGTGCGTGAAGACCGTCACTGTGCTGTTCTGGGCCGTCGCCTCAACGGTGAAAAGGGTCCAGTTATCGATCGCATCCAGATCAGGCGACCACACCACCGTCGCAGCCCAGGGATTCGTACCGCCGGTGGGATCGATCCCCACCTTGGTGTGCATGTAGGCCGGTTTGTTGGATTTCGCACCAGTGGGGCAGATATTCCACTGATCCTTTTTCGCGGTGCAGGACCAGGTCTCCATGTAAATCTGGAACCGCAGCAAACTGCCGGGCGTAATGCCGCTCACCTGCTGATAAAGGCCCGCCTCATGCTGGCGACCGAAGGTGAAATACTTCTGCGAGAGGTTGCCACCGTGCACGCGGTAATCAAAATCTCCCTTGCTCATCCCACGAAACTCTGGCCGTGCCCAGTAACAACTCTCATCATCCTCGTCACACTGATCCGGTATGACCGTACCGGCAGGAGGATCGTCCAGCCAGTAAGCATGCCATCCCGGTGCCACCTGAACCTCTGGGATTCCCATTTCGAACGGCCACGCCTTACCGGCATCTCGCTCGAAATCCCCATTGACCAACAAATTAGGCCCTGTCTCCTGAGCGCGAGCCGTTTGGGATACAGGCAACAACAAAGAGAGTATCCCCAACACACACACCACAGTAAGCAAGGCACGTCGACTCTGACCTTTCATGCGGTCAAATTCCTTTCTCATCCTTCTCAATTAAGCCCCGACTTCGGCAAAACAGTACACCCTTCCTCCAACGACCGCCGACTGCCCCGACACGTCAAGGAGTAAAAGAAACCCCATCAAGGTTTCCCCCTCGGCAACTCCTTGAAGCTTATCAAAAGGCCCGCAGAACGCTACCACGGGCCTTTCGAACATCCTGTGGTAACGAAGAAATCTTACGGCGTCGCCTTCCTTCGCGACACAAAGAAAAGCACCGCCACCGCAACGGCCAGCAGAGCCGCCGCGATACCGCTTACTCGGATGATCGTGCTCAACAAGCTGCTGGCCGGTTTATCGGCGGCCTCTTCGTCCTCCTCAACAGACGCCTCCGCTGATGGCGTCTCAGCAGCCGCTGCATCGGAAACGTAGCCTATCTCCAAGGAATAAGTCTGATCTGCACTCAGAAGAACTCCCAATTCAGTTGATCCTATGGTCTTATATCCTGTCGGGGATGTTTGGCGGACCACATAATCGCCCGGTTCGAGATCCTCGAAACAGTAAGGTTCACTGATCCCGTCAGTGGTATATGACCCGGCGGGACCATTTGCCCCCACGAGCGAAAACGCCACATTGGGCAGCAATTCCTCGGAATCTGCCTTGCGGACCGTGTCGCCGTCGCGGTCATTGTAGGCCACGACGCAGATAGCACCTTTACTGGTCTGCGACACGACCTGAGTCGCGGCAGCCACCGCGGTCACCGTCGGCGCAACCGTGGCCGTGATCGGTTGGGCCTGTGTTGGAGCTGGTGTCGGTGTGGGCAGCGAGATGTTGATCGCCGCACCGGAGATCACCAACTCCTGTCCTATCGCAAGCAAATCATTTTCACCCAGCGTTCCCGCATTGAGCCGCCGCAGTTCATCCACATCCACGTCATATTCGAGCGCAATGCCAAACAGCGTGTCCCCCGACTCGACGACATGCACCACAGCGCCATCGGGCCGCGGCGTAGGAGTCGCATTGGGCGTCGGCGGGGCCTCAGGCGTGGTAGATGATGCTACAGGCGTGGTAGGTTCCGGTACAGACGTGGCAGGTGCAACCGTAGGCTGCACTGCCCCTGTGCCCACCACCACCAGGCTGCCATCGTCGACATAGACGTCATTGTGCAGCCGCGCCCAGTGATCATACCACTCCACGCGGGAGTGTGTAAAGACCGTCACCGTGCTGTTCTGTGCCGTCGCCTCGACGCTGAAAAGAGTCCAGGCATCAAACGCATCCTGCTCAGGCGCCCACACCACCGTCCCAGCCCAGGGGTTCGTCCCACCGGTGGGGTCGATACCCACCATCGTATGCATGTAAGCCGGTTTGTTGGATTTCTCGCCGGTCGGGCAGACGTTCCACTGGTCGCCCGCCAGGCAGGACCAGGTCTCCATGTAGATCTGGAACCGCAGCAAACTGCCGGGCGTAATACCGCTCACCTGCTGGTAAAGACCGGCCTCATGCTGGCGGCCGAAGGTGAAGTACTTCTGCGAGAGGTTGCCGCCGTGCACACGGTAAGCAAAATCGGACGCAATCAGTCCGCGAAACTCGGGCCGTGCCCAGTAACACCCGGTATCAGCAGCGTTTTCGCGACAATGTTCGGCAATGATCGTACCGGCAGGGGGCGAATCCAGCCAGTAAGCATGCCATCCCGGCGCAACCTGAACCTCCGGAATCCCCATTTCGTAGGGCCACGCCACTCCAGGATCTTTCTCGAAATCCCCATTCACCAACAAATTGGGACCTGTCTGCTGCGCGCGAGCCGTTCGGGATGCCGGCAACAACAAAGAGAGTACCCCCAACACGCACACCACAGTAAGCAAGGCACGTCGACTCTGACCTTTCACGTGACCAAATTCCTTTCTCATCCTTCTCAATTAAGCCTTAATGCCGGCGGGATAGAACGAAAACTCCCGCAATGACCAACAGTAATGCCAGCACAATAATCGCACTCACGCGGACTACGGTGTTGAGAATTGCGGGGAGCCCACCAGCAGGTTCCTCTTCGGCCTCTGCTTCCTGCGGCTCGCCGGTAGTCTGAGGGGTCGCTTCGCCAGCGGTTTGCCGTACGTAGCTCAACTGCAAAGCATAGACCTGTCCCGCTCCCAGCGTGATCCCCCACTCGCCGGGCCCTTCGATCGCATACCCAGTAGGAGGCGTCTGGCGGAGCACGTAGTTGCCAGGCTGTAAATTCTGGAAGCAGTACGGCTCACTGAGCCCATCGGTGGTGTACGTCCCCGCGGGACCGCTGTCACTCACCAGTGTGAGCGCCGCATTGGGCAGCAGTTCCTCAGTGTCGGCCTGCTGCATCATATCCCCACTGCGGTCATTATAGGCACTGACACACAGAGAAGCAAGGCTGCTATCCTGCCCCGGCAGTTGTGTCGCCTGAGGCGCTGTCGTGCCGGGGGTGACCTGATCTGCAGGCTGCGCCTGTGTCGGCTCCGGCGTCGGTGTTGGTGCAGCAGCAGAAGCCGCAGAGATCACAACCTCCTGACCAATAGAGAGCATATCATTCTCCCCCAGCGTCCCGGCATTCAGCCGCCGCAGCTCCTCGACATCCACGTTGTACTCCAGTGCGATGCCAAAAAGCGTATCCCCTGACTGCACGACGTGCACCGTAGCGCCATCCGGCCGCGGCGTCGGTGTCGCCACAGGCGCAGAGGACGTGGGCATTGCTGTAGGCGGTACCTGAGTCGGAGCCGGCGTCGCCGTCGGCGGCGAGATCACCACCAGAGAGGCTTCGTCCCACCACGTATCCATATGTGCCAGAGGCATCGCGTTGCGGAACTGTGAGGAGACAAAGACCGTGACTTTGCCGCTGGCACCCGCCGTGACTTCAAGCGACAACTGCTGCCAGCTATCGTTGACATTGACTTCACCGGACCAGACGACCCCACTGCTCCATTGCCCATTACCCTCCGGGTCGATGCCCACCTGCATCCGCGGCACCCACTCGCCGGCAAACGAAGCCGCCGGTGGCTGATCATTGCTGGCGCGCGAGTAGCCCCACGCGGAAAAGCGCACCCGCGAGCCGGCAGGAACGGAGACCGTCTGATAAACACCGGCATGCCAGGTGATATACTGCACACCGACGTGCTGAGAAAGGCCACCACGAGTCAATCCGAGATGACTATAGTCGCCTTCCTCAGACCAGTTCGGTTTGCAGACAAAGTTCCACCCATCAGGCTTGGTGTTACACAGATCGCCGCTGTTTTCATACCAGGAGGACCAGCCATTGGCCACACCATTTTTATAGGAAGCCTCAAAGCCAGAGTTGACAAGCAGGTTTTGTTCCTGAGCCTGGAGTGGGACAGTAAGTACTCCTGCAAGAAGTCCTACCAGTCCGAGGACCAGCAGAGTTCCTGCTACATAAGTTCGCATCGTATGCATCGCTACTTCACTTCCTTGGATTTAACTGGGTTAAAGGACTATGGCAAAAGATTGTAGCACATCCCATAGAAGCGTCAACCGGGTCAAGGTTGATGCTCAGGGCGGCAAAAGGTCTCAGAGATCCCTCGTTGTCGCAATTTCCTGCGGTGATACTCCGTGGAAGCCACTCAGAATGACGCTCAATGGTGGTATAATCCCCACCATGCTGAGCAAAGTAAAAAGCTTTCTGGAATTCATCAAATTCGAACACACTATCTTCGCGCTCCCCTTCGCTTACCTGGGCATGCTCCTGGCGGCACAGGGCTGGCCCAACCTGCACCAGTTTCTCTGGATCACGGCTGCGATGGCTGCCGCACGCACCCTGGCAATGGGGGTCAATCGCATCGCCGACCGGGAACTCGACGCAAAGAATCCACGCACGGCATCCCGTCCGCTGATCACGGGGAAGATCTCACTGCACACCGCGTGGGTGGGCACCCTCCTTGCCGGTTTAGGGCTCACCCTGGCAGCGTGGCAGCTTGGCCCGCTGCCCTTAAAGCTCCTGCCGGGAGCCCTGATTTTTCTCATCGGCTACTCCTTCACCAAACGCTTCACCTGGTTCTCACACTTCATCCTGGGTTTCACCGATGGCCTGGCCCCCATGGGAGCCTGGGCAGCCATACGCGGCTCCCTTTTCACCCCCAATGATCTTCCCGCATGGCTGCTCCTCCTGGTAGTCACACTGTGGATCGGCGGCTTCGATCTGATCTACGCCTGCCAGGATGTCGATTTCGACCGCCAGACCAGGCTGTACGCCATCCCGGCACGCTTCGGCGTGACCTTCGCGCTGCACCTCTCGGCCGCCTGCCACGCAGCTATGGTGGCGGTCTGGGCCCTCCTGGGAGCGGCCCTAAAGCTTGGTTGGCCCTACTGGGGGGGAACGGCCCTTGTTGCCGGCCTGCTGATCTATGAACATTCCCTGGTTGCCCCCCATGACCTTTCGAACGTCAACCGAGCCTTCTTTAACGTCAACAGCATTGTGAGTATAATACTCTTTGCCAGTGTGCTGGGTTCCCTGTACCTGTAACCTTCATCGCGCCCACGAATTTTCTGCTTGTGGCAAAAAATCGGACATCGTCCAAATGCATCCGAGCTTAATTTCAATCTCGAGGTATGAGCTATGAAAAAGATCCGTTTCTCGGCGCTTGCGCTGCTCCTGCTGATCTCAAGCGTCTTTCTTCTGGGGGGATGTGAGGGCCCGGCTTATGACCAGGAACCGGTGACACTGCGTATCGGGGTCCTGCCGATCCTGGATATCCTCCCCCTCTACGTCGCCGAGGCCGAAGGGTACTTCACCCAACAAGGCGTCCAGGTAGAACTCGTCCCCATCTCATCGGCAGCGGAGCGCGATCAGCTCATGCAGGCAGGGCAAATCGATGGAATCATCAACGATCTGGTTTCCATCGTGCTCTATAATAAGGAAACGCCCCAAGTGACCGTCGTACGCTACGCCATGCAGTCCACAGCGGACTACCCACAATTTCGCATTCTGGCAGCCCCCCACGCCGGGCTGTATCACCCGGACGATCTCCGGGGAATCACGCTTGGCGTCTCAGAGGGCACCGTCATCCAATACGTGACCGAGCGCCTGCTGGCAGCAGAGGGAATCGCACCCCAGGATTTCGACCAGATTGCCATCCCTAAAATTTCGGACCGCATGGCGCTCCTTGAAAGTGGGGAACTGCAAGCGGCAACGCTGCCGGAGCCCCTGGGCTCGCTGGCACTGCAGAAAGGTGCTACCGTTATTCTGGAAGACAGCGCCTATCCGGAGTATAGCTGCAGCGTCATGGCGTTCCGCAAAGAGCTGGTGCTTACACACCCAGAGGCCGTTCGAGGGTTCTTAGCTGCTATCGACGAAGCCATCCGGGCCATCAATGCGGATAAAAGCCGCTGGAGCACCCTGCTGATCGAAAAAGAACTACTCCCCCAGCCCCTAATCGGAAACTATGCGCTCCCGGACTATCCCACAGCCGCGGTACCGTCGGAGGCCCAATTCGCAGACGTCCTGGCCTGGGCTCAAGAAAAAGGGCTGATCACCGGAGATCTTGCTTACACGGATTCGATCACCCCGGCCTTTCTACCCTGAAACAGGAACGGAGGTTGGCGCGCGGAAAAACTGCACGCCAACCTCCTCGAGAAATTTGCTCTTCCGCTTTCCCACTGAATCATGTACAATAAAAAAGTATTGGGCCGAGGTACCGTTATAGGCCGGCACCCACTTTCAATACGGGAAAGGATACGGTAAAGATGAACAAAGCTTACAGACGGCTCATCATGGCGATCACCATCGCCTTTGCAGCATTAGCGCTGACCTTCCTGACCGTCGGCGCCCTCGAATTGACCCCGCCCTACGTCATTGACATCAAGGATATGGGGGCCAGCAGGCCGCGCAACATCGCCGTCGATCCGCTGACGGGCTACAGCTACGTGCTCAACCAGCAAGGACAGGTGTGGGTCTTCACCAAAACCGAGGTGGTCGCCACGTTCTCCGTGGGGAGCACCCCCAACATCGGCGTGGATCCCGGCCGCTACGTCTACGTCACCAGCGCAGCCGGTGATCCGATCCGGGTGCTCAGAGGCCAGCAGTTGTCCGGCACCGTCAGCGGCCTGAACAAACCCACATCGGCGGTTGCGGTGCTGACCAGCACCCACTATGCCTACGTTGTCCTGCCGGAGAACAACGCGGTGGCCATCCTCAACGGCACACAGGTAGTCCACACCGGGATTCCCGTCGGGACCACTCCGACGGCTATTGCCGCCAATCCCGCCACCGGACTGGTCTACGCCGTCAACTCCGGGAGCAACACCGTCTCTATCATCCAGGGGCAAGCGGTGATCAACACGCTTGCAGTAGGTATCACACCCACAGCCGTAACCGTCAACCCGGCCAATGGGTACGTCTATGTTGCCAACTCCGGAGATGACACCGTCACCATTCTGCAGGGACAGACAAAAGTGGGAAGTCCCATCCCGGTCGGCATGGCTCCGAATGATATTGCCGTCAATCCCACCAATGGACGCGTTTACATCGTGAATGCAGGAGGCGTCTCAGACTTTGGTTCCATCAGCATCCTGAGCGCCACCCAATGGTTGACCGACACGTACGTAGGGGAGTATCCGCGGGCCGTCGACGTCAACCCGACCACAGGCTATATCTATGTAGCGGGGGGATTGGATGCCAGCGGCACCGTTTCCGTTCTAAGCGACACGCTGAAAGTGGAGACCTTCCTGCCGGTTGGCCATGGTCCGCGCGACATCGCGGTCAATCCGGCAACGGATCTGGCCTATGCGTCGCTCTACAGGAGCAGCGGGGGAACAGTGGGGCAGGTGGTGATCATGGGACGCACTAAGGCTGCCATCGTCATTCTCGATGAGAACAGCCCAGCCACGCCACTGGACACGGAGAACCCCGATGTAACCATTACCATACCGGCCAATGCCGTCACGCAAAAGGTCACCTTGCTCTACACCGAGTGGGAGCCCGACACCTCACCCTACTTATTCGCCCGCCCGGGCTTCATCTTGAAGGTGTATATCCTGGGGGTCCACCAACCCAGCTACCAGTTCAATAAGGCCATCACTGTGCGCTCCGTCTCACCCCTGCACGAAGACGATCTGACGCTGCGGACAGGGAGGTCCAGAGAGCGAGATTGGAACACCACCGGAATCACGTCGCAAAGCCGTGATGCCAGCGGCTCGGTGGTCACGGCCAGCATCAAGACGCTGCCCTATTACTCCCACGCCGGCTACGCTCTGACAACGGCACATCGCCGCGTTTACTTGGCGGTGGTCATGCGCAGCTATCGCTGAACCCTATCAAAAATAAACAGCCGGTCGGCAAAATGCCGACCGGCTGTCCTTTACAGATAAGCTAAGAAGCCGCGCTGGCCCTCGGCGTTCCCAAGTTAAGGGTAAACCCGCTTGATCGTCCGAGGATAAGGGATCGCCTCGCGGATATGCTCGGTGCCGCAGATCCAGGTCACGGTGCGCTCCACACCCAACCCGAACCCACTGTGCGGCACGCTACCGTACTTGCGCAGATCGATGTACCATTGAAAGGCCTCTTCGGGGAGCTTATGCTCCCGCAGACGCTCCAGCAGCAAATCAGGGTCCGAGATGCGCTCGCTGCCACCGGTGATCTCCCCATACCCCTCAGGGGCCAGCAGATCGACGCTCTTACACGCCTCGGGACGCCCCGGCCACGGTTCCATATAGAAAGCCTTGGCCACGGTGGGATAGCCATAAACGAAGACCGGCTTCTCGAACCGCTGCGTCAGCTCCGTCTCGTGGGGAGCACCGAAATCGTCCCCCCAGGTGATCTTCAGCAGTTCCTTCTTCTCAGGGTCCTCGGTCTCCGCCTGAATCTGCTTGAGCATCTCGACTGCTTCATCATAGGAGATGCGCGGGAAAGGCGGCGTGATCTTCTCCAGCACCGACAGATCGCGTCCCAGGGAAAGTAGTTCCGGCGTCCGCTCGCGCAGCACCCGCTGCACGATGTGCGAGATGAACTGTTCCTCGATCTCCATCAATTGATCCAGATCACAGAACGTCGCCTCAGGCTCGACCATCCAGAACTCCGTGAGGTGGCGGCGGGTCTTGGATTTCTCGGCGCGGAACGTCGGGCCGAAGCAGTAGACCTTGCCAAAGGCAAAGATATTGGCCTCATTGTAAAGCTGGCCGCTCTGCGAGAGATAGGCCTTTCCCTCGTCGAAATAAGGCGTCTCGAAAAGCGTCGTCGTTCCCTCACACGCGGCGGGGGTCAGAATCGGCGTGTCCATGTTGATGAATCCGTGCATATCCAGCCACTCGCGGATCGCGCTGATCACCGTGGCTCGCACCCGCAAAACCGCCCACTGGCTGGGCACACGGATCCACAGGTGTCGCCTATCGAGCAGGAAATCGACGCCGTGCTCCTTGAGCGCAATCGGATACTCCTCGACGACATCCTGGATCACTTCAAGGTCGGTAATGCCAACTTCGTATCCGCCGGGGATCCCTGGTGCACGGCGATCTTCGCGGACCTTGCCTGTGACCACAACCGACGATTCCTGAGAAAGATGACCGATCTTCTCGAAGAGCTCCGGCGTCAGATCATTAGCGAAGGCGACGCACTGCACAAAGCCGTAGCCATCCCGCACCAAAAGGAAGACCAGCTTCCCTTTGTTAGTGCGGTTGTAGACCCAGCCCTGAAGCTTCACTTCCTGATCAACGTACTGTGCAAGTTGTTCCACACGAATCACAGAGTGCATAGAAAAGACCTCCTTAGAACAAAGAGCCTGGACTACTCCGCAAGGGCATCGCTGCGCAGCGCCCGGCGCTTATGCCACCGCCGCGCTACAAAAATCACCACGACCAGAACCGCCACTACTTCCACAACCTTCTCGTAGCGGCCCACCCATTCCATCACCAGGGGCCAGTTCTGCCCCAGCAGATATCCGGCAAAAGCAAGCAAGAAGCTCCACAAGGCTGTACCGAGAGCCGTGTAGAAACTAAAACGCGGCAGGTTCATGGTGGCAATCCCCGCCGGGACGGAGATCAGGCTCCGCACGATGGGCACCATCCGGCCAAAGAAGATGACCAGCTCGCCATAGCGAGCGAACCAATCCAGCGCCGTATCGAAATCGGACTCGGAGAGCATGAGCCACTTGCCGTAGCGGCGCAGCAGTTCGCGCACCCGTTCCTCGCCAAACCAGTGCCCCACCCCATAGAAAACAAATGCCCCGGCTACAGATCCCAGCGCGCCCACCAACGTCACACCCCAGAGCGTGAATCCGCCCTCGTGCTCGAAGGCAAGCCAACCTGCCATCGGCAAAACGGCCTCCGAAGGAATAGGAGGGAAGATATTTTCCAGGAACATCACCAGCCCCAGGCCCACATAGCCCATCGCGCGGATAATGTCCTGCGCCCACATTGCAGCCCAATCAAGCAGTTGGCTTAACCCCATGACATACTCCATAGACTTCTTAAAATGTAGGGGCAACCCTTATGGTTGCCCACATCTAACCCAGGGATTATACCACACTTCCCATCGGTTTCGGGGGAATTTCCGCGATTTTGTCGGATTTACCATTGACTCAGGCCTTCCGATGTGTTAAAATAGCCCTCATTGTTGTAAAGTCAGCATTCATAGACCCAAAGGGCCTTCCGACACGGGGCGGGCGTCATCACGAGGATGCCATGCGGGTGAGTAAAACTCTAAAGCGCTTTTGGAGCCTTTTCATCCTGCCCCCTGGTATAAGGCAAAATACACATCATCATACTAATTGGA
>JAVEWB010000239.1:2231-4227 GCA_034004765.1 Anaerolineae bacterium | reverse complement strand
ATGACCTGCGAGACCTTGTAGCGGATGGCCAGCACCGCCAGCAGGGCCCCCATCACGCCACCGGCTACCATCGCCGCAAGCATCCCCCACCAGTAGTTCTGCGCCAGGCTTCCCACCAGGGCGGAGACGAAAGCTCCGGAGAGCATCATCCCCTCGATGCCGATATTGACGATACCGCTGCGCTCACACAGGAGGCCGCTCAACGCCGCCACCAGGATAGGAATGGCACGCAGCAGGCTGGATTGCAGCATCCCCGTGAGGTTCATCGACTTGTCACGAGCCGCCCAGGTGAGGAAGGCCAGCACGAAGAATAACACAACGCCACCCAGCGCCAGGTCAGCATTCTTGAAGCCCTTGGCCAACTGCCAGGCGCCCACAAAGGCCGCCAGCACGGCCATCAGAATCAGCCCTGTCTGGGTCGGGAAGACAAAATCTGGGATCTCTATGACCCCCTGCACGCGGGTCAAATTGAAGGTAAACGTGGTCTGCTGTTCCGCCTGTGTGCCGGGGAAAAACAACAGCATGATAGCAGCGGCAAATGCCAACAGGACGATGCCCATCACCTGCGCACGACGTTGAGCGGTTTTGGTTGCAATGATTTCCATTTTAGCCTCCTCCAGCTAGCCCGCATCCCGGGTAAGTGCCAGCGTCTCCTGCGGCTCCTTGAGCCGATAAAGAGAGCGGATAATCGCAGGTGCCGCAATGAAAACAATGATCAACCCCTGTAGGATCGCGGTTAGATCAATAGGGATCTTCGCCACACCCTGCATGTTGGTCGCACCGGCCCGCAGCGCGCCGAAGAGCAGCGACGCCAGGACGACGCCCAGCGGATGGCTGTTTCCCAGCAGCGCCAGCGCGATCGCATCGAAGCCGTATCCCGCCGAGAACGCATTGGGCATGAAGTGCAGCACCCCTAAGATGTCGGTTGCCGCGGCCAATCCTGCCAGCGCGCCGCTAATGATCATCGTGAGCACGATAGTCTTGGGAACACTGATCCCCGCGTAGTGCGCAGCTCTTGGGTTCTCCCCCACCGTCCGGATCTCATACCCCAACGTCGTCTTGAAGAGCAGCCACCAGACGACCCACGCCGTAAGCAGCGCCAGGGGGAACCCCATATTCAGACGGATCGTGGGCATCGAGGGGAAGAGTTGAGGCAGATAGGCCGAAAGCTGAATATCCGGGCTCACCGGGCGGTAGCCTGGCCGGGCCATCGGCCCCCCCACGTCCAGCATGAACTCCGCCAGCCGGTAGGAGATATAGTTCATCATGATCGCGTTGATCACCTCGTGGGCCCCCATTTTTGCCTTGAGGAAGCCCGGGATCGAAGCCCACAGCGCGCCACCGACCATGCCGGCCAGCAGCGCCAGCGGGAGGTGAATCACTGCCGGAAGGCCCGTCAGGCTGTACCCCACAAAAACCGTCGTCAACCCGGCAATGAAGTACTGCCCTTCGACGCCGATGTTGAACAGGTTGCAGTGGAACCCCAAGGCCACTGCCAGTCCGGAAAAGATATAGGGGGTGGAAACGCGCAGCGTCTCCGTGAACGGGTAGAGGGTCTGCAGAAAGGCCTCGGAGTCCCCACTGCGGAGCGCCGCCCAGATGGCACGCGGATCTCCAAACGCACCGACCCAAAAAGCACCGTAGGCCACGGTGATCACCTTCCACGCCTGCTGCACGGCGGCCCCCAGCCCACCTTCGCCGAACGCCTTGTAGACCGTCTGGTCGGTAAAAACAATCACGAGACCGCCCAAAATCAGGGCAGTGATAATCGCAAGAACCGGGACCGAAAGGCTGCGCAGTACTGCGCGCCAATCCTTCCGCGGCTTTTGCTCCTGCTTTCCGTCTTTTGCGTTCATGCGGCCCCCCCTTGTCCTGCAGCCACAGCGGCTTGATGATTGTCGGCCTCACCCGGATGCACTCCGGCCATCAACAAGCCGATCTCCTCCTTGGTTGCGCCTTCCGCAGGCACAATGTCCATAATCTCCCCCGCGAACAT
>JAVEWB010000239.1:0-2131 GCA_034004765.1 Anaerolineae bacterium | reverse complement strand
GCGACCAGGGAACGGATCACCTCGAAGAGCCCCTCGACCTCCTGCGGTGTCAGCACCGCAGTCGGCTCGTCGAGGATCAGGATATCCGCATTGCGGTAGAGCAGCTTGATGATCTCCACGCGCTGCTGCACACCCACCGGCAGATCGCCGACCAGGTCACTCGGCTCTACATTGAGCCCGTACTGTTCGGAGATCGCCCGGATACGGGCAGCAGCAGCTTCGCGGTCCAGGAAAATGCCGTTTTTGATGGACTCCATCCCCAACATCACATTCTCCGTCACCGTGAGCACAGGGACCAACATGAAGTGCTGGTGCACCATGCCGATTCCGAGGGCAATGGCGTCGTTGGGTCCCTGGATCTCCACCTTCTTGCCGCGGACGAAGATCTCGCCTTCATCGGGCGTGTAAAGGCCATAAAGGACATTCATCAGGGTGCTCTTCCCGGCACCGTTCTCGCCCAACAGCGCCAGGATTCCGCCCTCCTCCAAAACCAGATCAATGTGATCGTTTGCCAAAACACCGGGGAAACGCTTGGTGATGCCTTTTAATTCCAAAACTGGGGGCATAGCCACCTCCTTTTTAGAAATCCGCACGAGGAAACATCAGCACATCCAGTCCTTCAATAACCATAAGTCCATACTAAAACGCGATGCGTGAAGCGTGATCTTTGCTCACGTTTCACGCATCGCGTTTCAGTCAACATAAAAGCGATCCACCCATTATGAAAAAGGGAGGCGATATCTGCGACACCGCCTCCCTTGGCTCAATAGACTACTGCAGACTGGCCAGATAATCGGCCCAACCGGTGTTGATCTCGCCGGCGATGATGCCCGCGCGGATCGCCTCAAGCTCTGCGGCGGTCTCCTCGGGGACAGTGCCCTCGGCGATGCCCGCAATATCGACGCCGTTGTTCTCCAGCGTGCCAACGTAGTTGGCGCCATCGAAACCGGCGAACTCAGGGTCGACCACCATGCTGACCGCATCGAAGACGGCATTGTCGATCCGCTTCATCACGCTGGTGAAGACCACGTCCTTGTACTCCTCAGCGCTGACCGTCCAGTCGGTATCCACGCCGATGACCCAGGCATTGCCTGCTTCCTTGACCGCCTGCGCGGTGCCCAGGCCCACAGGACCGGCAACGGGCATGATGATGTCCGCGCCCTCGGCCATGAATTCCTCGGCCACACGGCGACCATCATCGGTGGACTCGAAGTTACCCACGAAGACGCCGTTGTTCTCAGCCGTGCTCCAGCCCAGAACCTCGACTTCGGTGCCCTTCTGCTCGTTGTAGTAGTTCACACCGGCCTCGAAGCCGACCATGAAGATGGAGACAGTGGGGATGTTGATGCCGCCGAAGGCAGCGACCTTGCCGGTCTGGGTGGCGGCAGCCGCCGCATACCCGGCCATGAAGCCTGCTTCATCCGTCGCGAAGGTCAGACCGTACACGTTGGGAGCAGAAGAAACTTCATCCACGATCGCGAAGTTGGCATCGGGGTTCTGCTCGGCGAAGGTCTTGGTGTCAGCCGCCAGCAAGAAACCGACGGTGACGATCAGATTCGCACCCTGATTGAGGTACTGGGTGATGTTGGTGGCGTAATCGGTCTGCTGTTGGGACTCCAGGTAGGACCCTTCGACACCCAGTTCATCAATGGCCCGCTGCACACCCTGCCAGGAAACCGCGTTGAAGGACTTGTCGTCAATACCACCCATATCGGTGACCATACCAACCTTGACAACCGCGGGTTCCTCAACGGGTTCCTCGGTGGGGACCTCAGTAGGAGCAGGCCCGCAGGCCGCCAACATCATCGAAGCTACAACTAACAGACTCAGCAACATCCAGAGATTCTTACGCATGGGAATTCTCCTCCTTAAGAGAATAAACTTTGGTAATGGGAATCTTCTTGGTGAAAGACAACTCTATAGACAACGCATAATACGTTTTTGCTTACGAACACCTCCTTTACGTCTGACTGACCAAAGTCGGAGTTTCCAGATAGCAGCGCTGTGCTGCCATCTTCTTGCATTATACCGCAGAGTGATAAAGTGGCAAAGGATAATCCTTACGCCACCTCAGAAGTCTGCACCTCTACCTCACTGGGGACCAGGTCATCGCGCCGGGTGAACGTGAGTT
>JAVEWB010000238.1:0-4268 GCA_034004765.1 Anaerolineae bacterium | reverse complement strand
AGCTCACAGAGGTGTCATCGATGTTGTGCGTCAGCAGTGAGCCCGCCTGGCCGTCGTCCGGATTGTCGACGATGATGCCACAGTCATCTTCGGCCTGGCAGCCCGTGTAGGCCAGAAGCCCGGCAGGACCCCACGCGGGCGACCAACCCCAGGCAAGCTGACGCGGCTCGCCCGTCCCGTTGGCGTTGGCAATGTAGATGTACCAGTTGCCATCGGTGGACGGGGCGGAGTAGGCGATGCGCTGGCTGTCGGGGGAGAGCGTGGGCCAGGCACGCGTCTCAGGCGGGAAGATCAGCAGCGGCACCCCTTCCTCAGGCAGCACCATGGAGATCGCGCCACTGACCCGGTCGCGATAGATGACCCGCCCTGTCCCGTGCTCCCACCAGGGTTGATCGGAATTTTGTGCCACCCGCAAAATCCGGCCGTTGGCGTAGAGTGCATAGAGATCGTAATAGCCCATGGTGCTGTTGTAGACGGGGTAGGCCAGCCGCCCGATCGTAAAACCGGCAATCGGCTGGGGGGTCAACATCGTCTGCGCGCCATCCAACGGCATAGGGGTGGCGATCAGACAGAGCTGTGCAGCTTCGGCACGCTTCTGCTCGACCTGCGGATCGGATGAGAGCCGTAGGGCACGGGTGTAGGCCAGTTCGGCGGGGCACATTTCCCCTGCGGCCGTGAGCGAATCGCCGTATTCCAGGTTTGCCTGATAGAGCCGCTGGAACACGTCTTTATAGGTGGGGGCGGCAGCGTAGAGTTCTTCCAATGCACTGATCGCTTTTTCCCAGTCGACGCCCCAATAGCCGAGTGTGTCCTGATAGCGGGCTGCCAGATCGCGCTGCAGGACGACTTCCGTGTCCAGAGGTCGCAGTGCAACGGCCTGATCCAGATAGAAGATCCCCTTCTCCAGCTCGTCCTCTTCCAGGTAAGCCGCGCCGGCATTGTAGAGGCAGGTGAAGAGCATGGATTCGACTTCAGTGGTGTTGAACTCGCTGTCCAAAGCACGCAGTTGGGTCAGGGTGCCGGCAGCCGTGGTCCACTCGCCGGCTTCGTAAGCGGCTTTTGCCTGCTGGAGGAGCTGCTCGGTGAGGGGCTGCGAGCTTTCCACGGTCACGGTAGGGGTGAGCTGCGCGGCCAGGCGAGCCTCCGCCTCCGCTAATCCCTGTTGGGCCTGCGCGTGGTCGTCGTCAAGCTGCAGCACGTATTGGAAGTGAGCCTTGGCCATCTCGTACTGTCCATTGTTCAGCGCGTCAATTCCATCCTGGTAGTGTTCTGTAATGGTATCGGCCCAACTGGCCTCGCGATCGCGCTCTCCCATATAGAGCCCGGCGTAGGCTGAAGCTGCCAGCGAGGCGACGAAGATGAAGAGGGCTATCGCGGGCAGGAGCATTTTCTGGCTCCAGTGGTAGGTGAGTTTGGGCTTTTTGCTCTGGGGCATTTCCTGGCCGGGTTGGGGGAGTGTGCTTCCGCATTCGGGACAGAGGATGCCGGGATTTGTGATCTGAGTACCGCAGTGTGGACATTGCATAAGCTGTTGTTTACCTAATCCCATCGGAAATCTTCGAGTGCCAGCCCACCGATGAACTCTCGCAGGATGGAGGTCTCCGGCACAAGACTGACATCAGCCGGCTTGAACCATTGTAGGAAAGCCAGCAGCCGCTTGGTTTCCACGCGCTGCGGGGACTCCGGGTCGACCTGCAGCAGCAGCGGCTCGACCAGCGGTTTCAAGATGGCCAGTTCATAGGCCAGCGCGGAGTTGAACATCACATCGGCGTAATCCTGGTAGGGGAAGATGTGCAGTTTCTCACCGCGTCGCACGCTTTCCCAGCGAGCCAGGGTCTCCCGCGCGGTGTAGCCGCGCGTGCGGGCATCCCGGACGATGCGCCGAATCAGACGGCTGTCGGTCGTGGGAACCCGATTGTGGCGGTCCAGATTGAGCTGCGTGAGCGCGGAGACGAAGATGCGATAGGTCTGCTCCCAGGGGATCGAATAGACCAGGCGGGGGTTGAGCCCGTGGATGCCCTCGACAAGGATGATGTGTTTGGGGCTTAATTTGACGACGGAGCCGGGCTCCCGTATCCCTTTGGTAAAGTTGTAGTGGGGAAGCTGCACTTCCTCACCCTTGAGCAGCGCCTGGAGGTGATGGTTGAACAGATCCAGGTCCACGGCCTCCAGGGCCTCGAAATCATACTCCCCGTTTTCGTCCCGCGGTGTCTTCTCACGGTCGACGAAGTAGTTATCCAACTCCAGTGCGTAGGGCCGCAGTCCATGGGCCAGAAGCTGAACGGCCAGGCGTTTGGAGAAGGTGGTTTTTCCAGAAGAGGAGGGCCCGGCAATGAGCACCAGCCGCACGTCGTCGCGGCGTGTCCATATCTGCCGTGCAATATCCGCAATGCGCTGTTCGTGCAGTGCCTCAGAGACCAGGATGATCCGCCGCAGGTGATCGCGATCCACTTCATTATTGAGCTCGCTGACGTTCTCCACGTTGAGCAATCGCAGCCAGCGCCCGTATTCGCGGAAGACGTTGAGCAGCGGCTGGGAATGGCGCGGCTCCATCAGGGTCGCAGGTTCTTTGCGCTGAGGGAACTGCAGGATAAAGGCATCTCCCCAGCGGAGTAATTGGAAGTGGCGCAGGTATCCCGTCGAGGGAACCATGTAGCCGTGAAAATAATCCTGATAGCCGTCAAGGCTGTAGATCTGGAGATAGGCCTTGGTCTCGTTGTGACTGCGATATTGAAACAGGGCTACCTTATCCGTTTCTCCGTGTGTGCGGAAGATCTCCAGCGCGGTGTCGAGTGGTACTCGCTCGCGTTGGATAGGGATATCTGCCTCGACCATACGCTCCATCTCCTGGCTGAGGGCCTGAAGCTGTTCTTCTGTCAGGGGTGGGTGGTTGCGCGTCTCACAGAAGTAGCCTCCGAAAGGGAGTGAGTGATCGACAAAAAGTTCGACTTCCGGGAAAAGGCGGTGTGCTGCGGCAACCAGGAGAAACGAGAGCGAGCGCCGATAGATGCGGACACCGTCCGAATCGGCCAGCGTGAGCGGCTTGACCTTGCAATCATAGTTCACGGGGCAGGTCAATTCGGAGAGCTTGCCGTTGACCAGCGCTGCAATAAAGGGGATCACTGGTTCGGGATAAGCCACCTTGAAAAATGCTTCCAGGGTCGTGCCAATGGCACCCTCGAAATGGTGACCGTCAGGCAGGCTGATTTGGACAGTTTGCCGCGGTTCTACCGCTCGGATACCTGCTTCATTTTTTACCATATATAATCCCTTATTTCTACTCCACTTCAAAGACAAACAGCTCCCCGTGAGCTCCGGGGAGCGCAGAAAAGTATACCTTGTTTACGAAGTTTGTAAAGCAGAAGGCGTTTTGTGATATTTTGTAGGTGAACAAGTTTGCCGGAATGGAGGCAATTTGCCAAATTCGATCTTGGCATTGTCGATTAAGATGCTATAATAGAAAGTATGATTAAATAAACCGTGGAGGCAGATGTATGAGCGCAGCCCAACCCAGTTCTGCAGATCGTAAAAAAGCGGAAGCCTTCTACGAAGAAGGGATGGCGGACTACCAGCGGTGGGCCATGGACAGTGCCGTGAAGAATTTCGAAGCTGCCGTCAAGCTTCAGCCCGATCGTGCTCTCTACCATATGAGCCTGGCGCAGGCTCTTGCACGCTCTGGGGACTTCGATCATGCACTGCGTTCCCTGGCAAATTACCTGCGTCTGGAGCCGAATTCCCCCGTTGCCGCCCGCGTCGAGCATCTCTTTGCCAGTGGGATGGATACCGTTGAGGAGGTCCTGACCAGTAAGATGAAAGCGGCTCAGATACCGTTGGACATGATCGGTGCCGCCATTCAGATGTGGATGGAGTTCCGCATTGCGATGGGCGAAGAGCCTCTTGGGATCCCCAAACCCGAAGGCTGGGCTGCTGCTTTGGATTACACGGTGCGTAAAGTCAACCTGCGGGATGTCACGCAGAACGAGATTGCCACGTATTACAACGTCTCTGTGGATACCATCCGCAAACATCACGAGACCCTGGTGGGGATGTTGGATATCATGCCCTGTGATTATCGGTATTTTACAGGACAGCAGAACCCCCTGGATAAGCTCGTCGAAGCTGCGGAACTTCTGGAGACGCTCGAATCGCGCTTCCGCGAGATCTAGGGTGGCTACCACGGCTTTTAGAGCGGGGACTGGCATCCAGTCCCCGCTTTTTTTTTGCGGATAGGGGTGCGTTGCGTTTAACTGACCTGGGGTTATGATAGG
>JAVEWB010000237.1:0-4271 GCA_034004765.1 Anaerolineae bacterium | reverse complement strand
CAGAGCCCGGCAATCTTGGCGTCGTCACGTTTCTTGCCGTACTCGTTGATCTCCTCGATTTCGTTGGCGATGACGACCGAGAGTTCGGCGTGGCGCTCGTTGAACCACTCCATCGCCGCACCGATCGGCTGACCGGCCATCAACTGGTCGAGCGCATCCTTGAAGACCTGGAGCTGCCGCCCGGTATCACGCCACATGAACGAATAGCCCCAGGCGCGCTCCACGTGGCCGACGACGGCTAACGCGCCGCCCTTGGGGTGGCTTAGCAGCTTCTGTGGCAGCCGGGCCATGAAGGCATACGGCGCAATGACCTGGCGCTCCTGGAGCGCTTTGTTGGCAAATTCGTCAAGCTTAGGCGTTCCCGCGCCGTAGCAGGCGAAGAAGAAGGCCATCATTCCCAACAGGCTGGCGTCCCCGCTCACGTCATCGGCGGAGAAGTAGAAGTTTTCGGGGATGGGCTTTTGCCACTCGCGCGGCCCCGGCCAATCCGAACAGAGCAGTGCACCCTGGTGGGCCAACTGGCGGGGGTTGCCGTTGGGAAAGCCCATGCCGTGGCTGGCGGTGAAGAGGAGCGCCGGAGTCTCTTTCCCTCCCAAATACTTACCCAGGGCGGCCTTCTTGGCATCTGCCCCCAGCACCGTCTTCAACGTCCAATCAGACTGCGCTGTGGCCATCTCTGCCGAGAGCGGCGTAATCAGTTGCTGCGCGCTGAGTGTGGTGGCCTGATCGTGGGCGCTCTGTGCGCCGAAGAAGACGGCCTGGCGGGGGAGTTTGACCTTGCCCCCTGTCTCCGCTTCGACAACGCTCTGCGCGTACTGGGCATACTCCTCCAGTGTCTCGAAGTGGATCCGTCCTACCGCATACTGGACATCCAGTTGGTACTGGAAGCGATAGGGGATGGCCTCCGGGTCTCCGACTAACAGCAGGTAGTAGGGAACTTTCTCCGGGTTGACCGAGCCCGGTCCCATCATGCGCGGCTCACGCCCCAGGAAGTCCAGATGAGTATCGTCGGGGCGATAGCCTTCGCCGCCCATGAACTCTTTGTAGTAGGCTGCGTTCTTCTTGGTGGCCTGCTCGCGCCGCAGATCGAGCAGCGGCTTGAGCGCCTCGCGAATGGCCTCCGTCTGTTTGTCTTTGGCGGCGAAGATGACACCCCAACCGGTCTCGGCAAGGCTGGTGGTGTCTGCGTTGATGCCGTAATGGGCTTCCTGGCTGTCCCGACGGTTTTTGAGCTCGTTGTAGAGCTCCGGGCTGATTGTTTCACCCAGAGCAACGGCGGCAAGATCCTCAGCCGTCATGGGAGGAAGTTCATAGTTCCCGGTGGCCCCGTCGATGCCGTTAAAATAAAGTAGCTCTTCTTCGGTTTTTGTTTTACTCATGGTTTACCTCCAGGGTTTATAAAGATCTTGTTTCCCTATTTTTCCTCTTCGGCATACTTCCAGGACAGGTCGAGGACATCTTCGAAGCGCACCGGGTAGCGCCGGATTGTCCCGTCCCAGGAACTGCTTGCCAGATACCGGCCGTCCGGACTAAAGGCGATGTTCCAGATCAGGTCGGTATGACCTTCCAGCGTGGCTATCAACTTCGGGTCCTGTGATGGGAAGTCCTCGAGTGCCCAGAGGCGAACCTTCCCATCCCGGGCTCCGGTAGCCAGATAGGCCCCATCCGGGCTGAAGGCGACACTGTAAACGTAACCGGGGTGTTCGAGTGGTGCGCCTACAGTCGTATACGTTTTCGTATCCCAGATGCGGGCGGTATTGTCCCAAGAGCCTGTGACCAGGTAGCGGCTGTCCGGACTGAATGCCGTGCTCATGATATAATGGGTGTGCCCGGTCAGTGTTGCGGCCAGGGTTGCCCCAAATTCTTTCCCACCGGACGGCTCGATGGCCCAGAGATGGGCGAAGCCCTTGGTACGCCCTGCTGCAATCCAGCGGCCGTCAGGGCTGTAGGCCACACTCCAGGCCTGCGCTGATTTGGATTCCCCAGGGACGGTGAGTTCTTGCACCTTCTCCCAGTCCTGTGTGCTCCAAACGATGACTTTGCCATCATCGGCTGCTGTGACCAGATACTTTCCATCCTTGCTGAAAGCAGCCTTTTCCACGTCTTCCGTATGGCCTGCCAGTTCCGCCTGTACGACCCCCGTGGCCACATCCCAGATGCGGACTTTGTCATCCTCCGAGCAGGTTGCGACGTATTGACCGTCCGGGCTGTAGGCCAGCCCCCACATCTTCCCCCCTAGGGCAGGGAATTTTTTGATCGTGTCCCCGGAAGCCATCGACCACAGGTAGGTCGCGCCGGTGTTGTCGCCTGCGGCCAGGAATTTGCCATCGGGGCTGTAGGCGATGCCACGGACCCGATCGGTATGCCCTATGAGGGTGGAAAGCCCCACGTCGCGCGGGTAATCCAGGTCCCAGATATGGACGCTCTGGTCGCCAGATCCCGCGGCCAGGAACCTGCCTTCGGGGCCGATGGCAAGGCTCAAGATGACACTCTGGGGACCGCTCAACACGATTGCTGCGTTGGGGTTGCTGGCAGCACCGTCCCATACCCGAACCGTCCTATCGCGTGACCCGGAGATCAGGTATCGGCCATCCTTACTGAAAGTCAGGGTGGTGACCTCCCCGTCATGTCCCACGAAGGTGTACAACACGCGCCCGGTGGTGGTGTCCCAGAGCCGGATGGTGCGGTCATCCGAAGCCGAAGCGAGCAAATTTTCCAGCGGGCTGAAAGCTATGGCTCTGATCGCGCCTGTGTGACCGGTCAGTGTGAACACTAAGGTCGCCTTGACGCCGCGAGGAGCCTGAGAAAGTTCCCACAGGTAGATAGCGCGGTCGTAGGATCCGGCGGCGAGATAGATGGGGGAGGACTCCCCTGGCCCCGGTGGAGCAACATCCTCCGGTTCGACCGTCTCAATCGGCTCTTTGGCGCAGTTGGGCATGTCTTCGGGACAGGTGACGAAGCTTGCTTCTTTGTCGGGGGCTTCCTCGTATTTTTGCCCAAAAGCAACGCTGAGGACCCGTGCCTGAGGTTCGGTCAACGTCAGGACTGCGGTCGTGGCCAGCGGGGCACCCATGCGGGGTTCGAGGGTCCAGAGACGCACCAAGCCATCTTCACCACCGGCGGCATCGCGCCAGGCACGATCATAATCCCCCCCTGTGGCCAGGTAGTGGCTGTCACCGCTGAAGGCTACGGTGTAAATCTCATCATAGAGTCCCTTTTCGGTGGGCACTTTGAGGGTCGCCGCCCATTGCTGCCCTTCGATATCCCATAGGCCGACGAGCCCTCCGGTCTGTGCCTGTCCGTCGTCGCCCGAGACGGCCAGATACTGTCCATTGGGACTGGTCGCGACGCTCCAAACAGCACTCCTGGGTTCGCCGCTGGGGCTTGCGATCGTACTTGTGATTTTCATTCGATCATCCAACACCCATACGCCATGGTCGGGGAAGGCAGCGTAAAGGTAGCGCCCATCAGGGCTGTAGGCGATGCTGTTGACCTGGTCGCCCAGATTGGCAAGGACATAGGAAGGGTAGAAGTCGATCAGTGACTGTCGGAGTGCCATCTGTGCATCCGTCGTCTCGACTTTGCCAAACAACGAGCGCTCAGAGCGCCTCCACCATTCGCCGAAATCGGGCAGCGCGCCTGCACGGGCTAACCGGATGCTTTGCTCCTGGCTCACGGTGCGTGTGTAGCGTGACTGCGCTGCCAGTTCGCGGGAGTAGGCCTGGAGGCCGTTGCGCCCTGCAACCCAGCCCAGAAAGATCAACGCTGTCATGATCACAAAACTGGTGATGATGGCAGCGGTGCGGATGCGTTGGACGCGGGCGCGTGCCTGTGCAAAATGCTGGCTGGCTTCCAGAAATTCCTGCTCGTAGGGTTCTACTTCGTCAGGGTTGGCCTTCGCCCATTTCCAGGCTTCTTTGAGGGCGTCATCGCGATACAGCAGGCCGGGATTCTTGGATTCCTGCCAGCGCTGTGCGGTGATACGCAGGGGGGTCTGTCGGGCGGCTTCCCAGGCCCGGTTGGACTGCTGGATGGGCTCGATCATGCGATCGTGGGCCAGTTCGTACCAGCGTGCCCCGGCTCGAACATCCGCGTGGATGAGATAGGTCTCTTCGAGAACGTCGACGGCGGCATTGGGAAGGCCTCCGGTCTCCTCGTCGCCGCGCAGCACGAGCCCTCGTGTCTGCAAGGGGGTGATGAGCTGACCGGTGACCCAGTGGCGGAGACTCCGTTCGCTGGTTTCTTCACATTGGAGGGTCTGCTGCAGGCAG
>JAVEWB010000236.1:0-4277 GCA_034004765.1 Anaerolineae bacterium | reverse complement strand
CACCAGCGTGGGGAGCAGGATCAATTCGGAGAGCGAAAACGACTTGCCGAAAAGCGAAACCGGGTGGAGGTAGAACGGTGCTGCCGCAATAGTCAAGGCCAACCCCAGGCTGGGGTAGATGAAAACCAGTAGAAAAAGGATCGCCCCGCTGATCAGGGTCACCACGAGCCAGGGAGAGAGGTAAAACAAGGTCGCCGCCAGAAGCACGGAAACCATCCCGACCTCGTCCCCCAAACGGCGGAAGGGCCCTTGCGCCCAGGTCATCCAGGCAGCCGCACCAAAGATCGCGGTCAGCACCACCGCAGCCACCGCCCGGGCCGGCGCACTCAGGCGGGAAAGCAGCGCCCGGAGCCGCGGGGAGACCTTATGCCAGTCGATGCACCGTGCTGTCGCCCAGCTCACAAGCCCGCCGGCACACCCAAGGAGCGCAAACCCCACCAGCCCCAGGAAATAAGGCCTCCGGTCCGGCTCATTGAGCACACGCCAATCCGCCAGCGCCCACTGCCCCCAGCCCCGTTCCGCCGTCACTTCGACGGTGTGAACGCCATAGGGCAGATGGCGGGCCAGCGGCACCGTAGCGATCTCCGCCAGGGGGTCATAGAGGACCACATAAGCGCGCCCCTGCTCATCACGGGGCAGCGCCGGCGCCGGCTGCCCATCCACGGTGACGAAAAGAAAAGCGCGGTACGGCCCGCGGCGGACGGTCAGTGCCACGCCGGTTCCCTCGAACTCCAGGGAAACCCGATCTCCGCTCTGCCCGATATCCGCCCCCTGCAGCCCCAGCCGCCAGGTGCCCTCGAAGTCCGCCAGTTCGGTCCCGGCCGGATAGATCCCCGCGGTGGCCTTACGGGGACGCGCCGCCCACGCCTGCAGCGCCTCGAAAGCAGGACGCGGCACCCCGTCAGGCCCAACCAGGGCAAAGCCCCAATGCTCCTCGGCATCAGGGATAGCACGCTCCGCAGCCGGGCGCGGCTGGAAGCCATTGACACACATTACACCCATCCAGGGCCACGTCTGCTCCGCCCGTTCCAACGCCGCGACCGTGTTCTCAGCCTGCGTGACCTCATCGACGCTGCCCCAAATCGAGACAGGGCCCTCCCAGGACTCCGGCAGGCTGTTCCAGCCGAAGTGGCTGGCCCACACGGCCTTATCCCCCTCTCCGTGGGCCTCCAACACCTCGCGGATCAGAATGGGACGCGAGAAATTCAACACCTGCGGATCGACGCGCAGATCGTCCGGGCCGCTGTAGAACCCATACGGCTGCACGGCCACCACGTCGAAATAAGGAGCGGCCCCCGCCACGTAGAGCATCTCCAGGAAATTGCTCTCCGAATAATTATCGGGGCCCGATTCCACATTGGGAGCCAGGCTGCCCAGAATAATCCGGGCATCGGGGTCGGAAGCGCGGATGGCCTGGGCTGCCAGCGAAAGCAGCTCGGCATACGCATACGGATCGGCCTGCCCGCCCCAGGCATCCCCCAGGTTGGGGTTATGCCACACCTCATAATAGACCATCTGCCCCATGTAATGGTTGGCAAAAGCACCGGCGAAATGGGCAAACGCTTCGGGGTCGGGGGGCATCCCCGCCCAGTCGGGAGGGGACTCCAACACCGGGATGATCTGCAAGCCCTGCGCCACCGCGCCGGCCACGATGCGATCCCAGCGCTCCCAACGGAAATCCTCAGGGGCCACCTCGATCTCCGACCAGGGGAAGCGCTGCCGCACCCAGGTAAAGCCGCCGGCATCGAGGGTGCTCAATGCCCAGGCCAGCTCCGTCTCAGCGTACTGCTCCAGCGCGGCATTGGCACACAGCCGGGACGTCCCCGTATCGGCGATCGCAGAAGGCACAGCGCTCTCCTGCCCCCGCTCCAGGGTCTGTTGGTTCGCCACGAGCTGGAGACTGCCCAGCACGGCCACCACCACGCCCAACAAGCCAACCAGCCCTACCGCAAGACGTTTTCGATCCATGCAGTGTATTATACCGCAGCGTGGGGCGCTTCACAAATTCTTTATTGTGGTGAGCCCGTTGGCTTCGGCAGGCGCAGCCGACAGGCCGCCAGGACGGAACTAACGTGGGGCGAGCCTGCCGAAACCCCCATTTGCCCCGTGCGCTTGTCACATCTGATCATATGGCTATAATCGTTTATATGAAGAGCTTGATGCGACTGGAAACCTGGATCGAGCAGTTGGTCGAAGAGCCTTTTGTCCGCCTCTTTGCGGGGCAATTGCTGCCCCAAGATGTGGCGACCCACCTGGTCCGTGCGATGGAGGACAGCGAGCACCTCAACGCAGAGGGCGATCCCGAAGTCCCGGGGTGCTACACCATCGTCCTGAACCCCAATGACCTCGCCGCACTGCGCATCCACCATCCGGACGTGGATCAAGCCCTGGCGGAAGCACTGGAATCCCTCGTGGAACACATGAACATCCACCTGCGCAGCGTTCCCACCATCATCCTGCAGGCCGATTCCACCATCCTCCCGCGCGGCGTGCAGATCCTCGCCACAGACGCTCAGCCGGCGGAAGAGCCCACCCATGACTTGCCGGCGGCAGAGCCGACGCGCGACCTGGGGACCGACAGCTTTCAGGCGCTGCTGGAGAAGCAGGAGAGAGCGGCCCCCCCCGCTTACCTGGTCATCCAGGGGAAGCGCGCTTTCGATCTGATGCAGCCCCTGATTCGAATCGGGCGCGCGTTGGACAACGACCTGATCCTCGAAGAACGCAATGTCTCCCGCTACCATGCACAGTTGCGGCTGCGCTACGGGCGCTATATCTTGCAAGACCTGAACAGCAGCGGGGGAATAATCGTCAACGGCTTTCCCATCCAGGAAATCGTCCTCCGTCCTGGAGATGTCATCTCGCTCTGCGGAGTGGAAATCCTCTACGTCGAAGGGCTGCCCGAAGCCGACCGGAGCACACCGCCCAAGGGGGATACAAAGCCCTACCCCCCCACGGAGTCATAACACACGATGCCAGAGCTTCTGTTCGCCTTACGCGTTTTGCTGGTGGTGATCCTCTACGCCTTCCTCACCCTCACGATTTATACCCTGTGGCTGGATTTGAAGGCCGGAGAAGCCCGCCCCACCACGACCCCCAGCCCGGCCTCCCTGATCGTCGAATCAGGCGAGACCTCCGATCGCAGCCTCATCCTCCAACCGATCACGGCCCTGGGGCGCGCTGCCGATAACACCCTCATCCTCACCGATCCCTTCGCCTCGTCCCACCACGCGCTGATCCTCTGGCGCGAGGGACGCTGGTGGCTGGAGGATCTCAAAAGCCACAACGGGACCCGCCACAACCAAGAACAGATCTCCGAACCCATTCCCCTCATCTCCGGGGATCAAATCCAGATCGGCGAAACGACGCTCCGCTTCGAAGCGGGGATCAAACACTAGGAGGTACCATGGATCTCTATCTACGCGAAAAGGTTGTGCTGGTCACCGCGGCCAGCCGCGGCCTCGGCTATGCCACCGCCCGGCTGCTGGCTCAGGAGGGCGCTTTTCTGGCGCTATGTGCCCGGCAAGAAGGGCCGCTCATCGAGGCCGCCGAACGCCTGGAGCGGGAAACCGGTACCCAGGTGCTCCCCATCACGGCGGACGTCGCCGACCCCGACGCCGCCACCCGCCTGGCCGCCATGACCGTCGAACATTTCGGCAGGATCGATGCGCTCCTCGTCAATGCGGGCGGACCGCCGCCGGGGAAGTTCGCGGATTTCCAGGTGAAAGACTGGGAGGCCGCCATCGATCTGACCATCACCAGCGCCGTCCGGCTGATCCACGCCGTCGTCCCGATCATGCGCAAGCAGGGCGGCGGAAGCATCCTGGCGAACACCTCCGTCTCCGTCCGCCATCCGCTCGATGGCCTGATCCTCTCCAACAGCCTCCGACTGGCCGTCATCGGCCTGGTCAAAAGCCTCTCGATCGAATTGGGGAGCGATGGCATCCGCGTCAACGCCATCGCGCCGGGCTGGACGCGCACCGAGCGCGTCGAGCAACTCCTCCGCAATCGCGCCGCCCGCAGCGGCACCACGCCGGAGGAAGAAGAAGCGAAAATCGTCGCCGCCGTCCCGCTGGGACGCATGGCCACGCCGGAAGAATACGCGCGCGCCGCGGCATTCTTGCTCTCCCCGGCCGCCTCCTACATCACCGGGGTCACTCTCCTCGTCGATGGGGGCTTGAGCCGCGCGCTCTGATGGGACCGCGGGCTTCCAGCCCGCATCCGGCCAGACTGAGACAGTAGGCTTCCAGCCCGCATCCGGCCAAAATGGCCGCGATCCC
>JAVEWB010000235.1:0-4301 GCA_034004765.1 Anaerolineae bacterium | reverse complement strand
TGAGTAGTGTATGATATTCAGTTTATAAGGGATAGATCGTGTCCCAGGCGCTCAGTGCAAAGCGCATCTTTTTTTAGAAAGCCTGTACAGGTGGACGTAAGACCCGAATTCGTGCATTATCTGGTAACGGGTGGAGCGGGATTTATTGGCTCTCACCTGGTGGACGCGTTGCTGGAGCAGGGGCACCGTGTCACCGTGCTTGATGATCTTTCTACAGGAAGCCTGGAAAATCTGGATCACCACCGCGCAGATCCGCGGCTTGAATTCGTGCAGGGCTCCATTCTGGATCAGCCTCTGGTCGCGCGCCTGGTTTCTGATGCGGACGCGATCTATCACCTGGCAGCGGTGGTGGGCGTGAAGCATGTCGTCGATGATCCTCTGCGGGGCATGGTGGTCAATGTCCAGGGTACGGAGATCATCCTGGAGGAGGCAGCCCGCAGCGGGTGCAAGGTCCTGGTGGCTTCCAGTTCGGAGACCTACGGTAAATCCGTCCAAGTGCCGCTGCAAGAGGATGCGGACACGCTGATAGGCTCTTCTACGGTCCCGCGCTGGTCCTATGCCCTTTCCAAGTTGTTGGATGAGCAACTGGCTCTGGCTTATCACCGCCAGAAGGAGCTTCCGGTTGTAGTAGTGCGCTATTTCAATGCCTACGGCCCCCGGCTGGACCCCCGTGGGTACGGGAGTGTGGTTGCGCGATTCATCTCGCAGGCCCGCCGGGGAGAACCCCTGACGATTTATGGTGATGGGGAACAGACGCGCACTTTTACCTACGTGTCGGATACGGTGGCGGGGACGATGGCGGCTATGACCACACCGTCTGCTGTGGGCATGGTTTTCAACATTGGCAACAACGTCGAATGTTCTATCGAGGTCCTGGCCGACAAGATCCGGGGGATTGTCAATCCCGCGCTCGCGGTGACACATATTCCGTATCAGGCGGCTTACGGTGCTGCTTTTGAGGAGACACGCCGCCGGCTGCCGGATACCACGCGGGCGCGTGAGATCCTGGGATTCCAGGCCACCGTTCCCTTAGACGAAGGGCTGCGACGTACAATTCATTGGTTTGAGGAGTGCTTTTATGAACTCATCGAAGCTTAGTCTTTTCTGCGATCATGCGCTGGAGGCCGGTTGGCTGCTTGGCGTGACGATCACCCCTGTGTTTTTCAATGTCTACTCCAGCCGCGTTTTCGAGCCGGATAAGCTGACGACCCTGCGCTCTTTGGCGGTGGTGATGGCGATTCTGTGGCTGGTGCGGTTTCTGGAAGAACTGCTGCAGAGCAAAGCTCCACTGCGCTTTTCATGGCGGACGCCTATGGTTTTACCGACATTGGGGATGATGGTGCTGTATATCATCAGCTCTGCTTTTTCGCTGGTCCCTTATACAAGTTTTGTGGGTTCTTATCAGCGCCTCCAGGGAACGTTCTCGCTCTTCGCCTATGTGGTCATCTTTTTCGCGCTGCTGACCAGTTTGCGCACCCGCGCGCAGTTGAGCCGCCTCATCACCGTCTTGATTTTGAACAGCCTGCCGGTTTCCCTGTACGGAATCATTCAGCATAACGGGCTGGATCCGCTGCCGTGGGCGGGCGATGTGCAGACCCGTGTGGCTGCCAATATGGGAAACGCCATCTTTGTGGCGGCCTACCTGATCATGGTGACCCCTCTGACGGCGGGGCGGATTGTGGAGAGCTTCAATGACATCTTACATCGCCAGGAGTCCCGCATCACCGATATTCTGCGTGCTTCCGGCTACATCTTTCTCATCGCTGTGCAGCTTCTCACGACCTGGTATTCACAGAGCCGCGGCCCCTGGTTGGGCATCCTGGCCGCCGCTTTCTTCTTTCCCTACCTGATGTTGATTTTGCTGCAGCGGCAGGCGCTCAAGGAGGAGAGTGCTCCCTATGTCTGGCATCAGGACGTCCTTCGTGGGATCGGATTGGGCCTGGGCTCGCTGGCGCTCGCGATGATCCTGGTGGGATTGGGGGTTTGGGCTCTCTCCGGCAGCACCGGGCTTTATGTGGGCGGCGGATTGGCCGGCCTGGTTTTCGGCGGCATCTGGCTGTACATGATCGTGCAGCGCAAGGGCTGGCGCTGGCTGTGGATTGGCTGGTTCACCATTGTGCTGGTGATCTTTGGGGTGGGATTGGCCATGAACCTGCCGGGACCGCTGCAGCAGCGTGTGCAGCAGGTCCCCTCGTTGAGCCGTATGACGACGATCCTGGAATGGGATACCGGCACCGGTCGTGTTCGCACGCTCATTTGGGAAGGTGCGCTGGATCTGATTTCGGTCCACGAACCGCTTGATTATCCTGATGGCACTCAGGATGCGTTCAATGCGCTGCGGCCTTTGATCGGCTATGGCCCCGAATCCATGTATGTCGCCTACAACCGTTTCTACCCCCCCTTGCTGGGCCACTATGAGTCCCGCACTGCGTCACCGGATCGTTCGCACAATGAGACGTTGGATTCGGTGGTGATTACCGGCGTGTTGGGGCTGGCCGCTTACCTTTTCGTCTTCGGCAGCGTCTTTTACTGGGGGCTGCGCTGGCTGGGCCTTCTGGAGGGACGCCGGCAGTTGTGGCTCTATCTGGGTCTTGCGGTGGCCATTTTTGCGGGATTGTTTGCCTTCTTTGTCTCACAGGGCCACCTTTACTTTTTCGCTGTGGCCATCCCGTTGGGTTTCATCGGCGGTTGGGGGATCTTCCTCACCTGGGGCGCGCTGCGCGCTACACTGCGAGGTCAGTCCGCGGTTGGGGAAGGCGGGGAAGGGATTGGGGCTCATCCTCATGCTATCTTGATCGTGTCCATCCTGGCCGCAGTGTTGGCCCATTTCGTCGAGATCAACTTTGGGATTGCCATCGCTGCGACCCGCACAACGTTCTGGACGCTGGCGGGCCTTCTGGTCGTCCTGGGGCTTCAGTGGGTGCCTGGGGCAGAGAGTATTGTAGATGTGCCACAGATGGAGGTGGTGGAGCCGCTGCCGGAATCCGCGCTTTCTCGCCGTAAGCGCAGACAGCGTCTGGAAAAGGCGCCGCTCCAGCGCGTGCGGCCCAATACCGGTTGGGTGGGGGCGGTTCTGGTACTGAGCCTGATTGCGGCGTTCCTGCTGTCAACGATCGCTTTCGACTTCATCAACAACCCTGACCGGCTCACGGATGGCGAGGATGTTTTCTGGCGTTCGCTGACGATCCTCTCTACGCAGCAGCGGACCTCTTACGGCGCTTTGATGGTTCTTGTGTTTAGCGGTATCCTGCTCGGCGTCGTGGGATTGAGCGAGTTCGACCGGGAGGGACTCTTCGGCGCCCGCCGCGGACAGGCGCTGGCGCTCTCCAGTTTGATTTACGCCAGCGTTACACTGGTGATTTTCCTGTTCTTCAGTGGTGTCCTTTCGGGGCTGCACGCGCGGCTGCCGCAGATCCAGCCCAAAACGGTGGACGAGGTCATCGTCGTGGCGGAACAGCTCACGGGCCTGCTGGGCTATTACTATGCGCTGATGTTCTTCACGCTTTGTGCGGTGGGCCTGGCCCTGTTCTTGGGGAGCGAGTCCCCTAAAAAATGGCTGGAATGGCTGAGCCTGATCGTGCTGCCTTTTGCGCTGCTGGTTGGCATTCTGCTCATTCGTGCTTACAACTATGATCTGATCCGTGCGGACATTATCTTCAAGCAGGGCAACGTGTACGCGAATAATGCCGATGCCGGACAGAAACAGATCGGCATCATGCACTATGAGAAGGCCATTGAGTACGTCCCGCTTGAGGACCAGTATTACCTCTTCCTGGGCAAAGGGTACCTGGAACTGGTGCAGTCTCTCTCTGCGGATGTGGACGCGACGCAGCGCGAGGCGCTTTTCTTGACCACGGAAGAGGTGCTGCAGAAGGCCCGTGAGGTCAATCGCTTGAACACCGATCACAGCGCGAACTTGGGGCGTTTTTATCGCAGTTGGGCTGCGCAGGTCAGCGATACCGATCAGCGTGCTGCCCTGATGGCGAAGGCGGTGGAGAGCTACCGTGATGCGGTGACGCTCAGTCCGAATAACTCCATCTTGTGGAACGAGCTGGCGATTCTGTACGCCTTTGACCTTCAGGATCAACTCTCTTTCCAGAAGACCATCTCGCAGTCGCTGGCGTTGGATACGGAGTTCGATACGACCTGGATGATTATCGGGGATGTGGAAGCCAACATCAACCAGGACAGCGCGGCAGCGATCGATGCGTATCGTAAAGCGTTGGAACTTGTGCCGGGTAACTGTACGGTGCAGCACGTCGTCGGCAGCCTTCAGATCCAGCAGTCACAGTGGGCGGGTG
>JAVEWB010000234.1:0-4336 GCA_034004765.1 Anaerolineae bacterium | reverse complement strand
CCGCTTCCGCGACCTCGCCGTCGATGAGTACGTTTTCATCACCGGCTGGTTGGGTGAGCAGATCGAAGCGTATATCCGCGCCGGGTACACGATCCCGGCGCATTTTGTAGTGCAGCAGGAGATGTTAGGGCAGTCCCACGCGCTCTGGCTGGCACGCGAGCATCTGGAAGGGCCGCTGTTCGTCCTGTTCGTGGACACGCTCTTCGACGAGGTGGACTTCTCCGGGCTGGAGTCGCTGGATGCCGACGGCGTCATCTTCACCAAGCGGGAAGAAGACCCCCGCCGGTTTGGTGTCGTGGAGGCCGATGCTGACGGGCGCGCGCTCAAGCTCATCGAGAAGCCGGATTCGATGGAGAACAAGAACGTGCTCATCGGGCTCTATTATTTCAAGGACGGAGCCTGGCTGGCACGCGCCTGCGAGACGCTGATGGAGCGCCACATCCAGACCAAAGGCGAGTACTACCTGGCGGACGCCGTCACCCTGATGATCCAGGAGGGGGCCACGTTCTACACGCGCGAGGTCGGTGTCTGGGAGGACACCGGCAAACCCGAGACCACGCTGCTGACGCACCGCTATCTGCTGGAGAACGGCTGCGATAACAGCATCGAGGCGCTGCATCCCGGCGTGACGGTGATCCCGCCGGTCTACGTGCATCCCGATGCCACGGTGGAGCGGTCGGTCATCGGGCCTTACGTCTCCATCCATGCCGGCGCCCAGGTACACGACAGCATCCTGCGGGATACCATCGTGGATGAGAAGGCGGAACTGGACAGCGTCTTGCTGGAGAACTCCATGGTCGGGCGTTGGACCAGGGTCGATGGCCACTTCCGCGAGTTGAACCTTGGGGATTCGTCCGTAGAGATCGCGTGAAGGTGCGAGGGATTTTTAGCCACGAATTTCACGAATGAACACGAATTTCTCTCTCTTTAGTGAAAACTCGTGCCCATTCGTGGCAAGAATTTAGCCTTTTGCCAAGCCGGGTTATTTATAGGAGAAAGAGGTGAAATGAATACACGGAATTTCGTCTCGCAGCGTGCTTTGGAAATCGAGCCATCGGCCATCCGCCGGTTCTTCGATATTGTCGCCACGATGAAGGATGTCATCAGCTTAGGCATCGGTGAGCCCGATTTTGTCACGCCGGAGCCCATTGTCCAGGCAGGGATCGAGGCGCTCAAACGCGGGGAGACTCATTACACCTCGAACTCCGGCCTGATGGAGCTCCGCCGCGCGATTGCCGAGCACATGGACGAACTCTACAAGCAGACTTACAATCCCGCCAGTGAGATCCTGGTTACCGTCGGCGTCTCCGAAGCGCTCTATTTGGCCATGGCGGCGCTGCTTGACGAGGGGGATGAGATCATCATCCCGGAACCCTGCTTCGTCTCTTATAAGCCTACCGCCCAGATGGTGGGGGCCGTGCCGGTGTCGGTGCCAACCTATGCCGAGGATGGCTTTCAGGTCTCCCCGGACGCGATCCGGGCGGCCATCACCGATCGGACTAAGGTCATCCTGATTGCCTCTCCCAACAACCCTACCGGCGCGGTGATGAGCCGGGAGCGGCTGGATGCCATTGCGGTGATTGCCAAAGAGCACAACCTGGTCGTCATCTCCGATGAGATTTACGACCGCCTGGTCTACGGCGTGGAGCATACCTGCTTCGCCAGCCTGCCCGGCATGTACTGCCGCACGGTCGTCTTGCAGGGCTTCTCCAAAGCCTATGCCATGACCGGCTGGCGCATCGGCTACATTGTCGGCCCGGCGGAACTGGTCGCCGAAATGCGCAAGGTGCACCAGTACCTCATTATGTCCGCCCCCAGCCCCTCGCAGTGGGCCGCGCTCAAAGCCCTGGAGGTAGGCGAATCCTACGTACAGGAAATGCATGCGGAGTACAACCGCCGCCGCCAGCTCATCGTCGGCGGGCTGAATAACCTGGGGCTGCTTTGTTCGGATCCCAAGGGGGCCTTTTATGCTTTCCCCTGCATCAAAAGCACCGGCATGGCCGATGAGGAGTTTGCCGAGCTGCTCCTGCAGGAGGAACAGGTGGCGGTCATCCCCGGCAGTGCCTTTGGGCCTTCGGGCGTGGGCTACGTGCGGATGTCTTACGCCACCGCATATGAGAAGATCGAGGCTGCGCTGGAGCGGATGGCGCGTTTCGCTCAGCGGCATGGATGATTTAGAGGCCCCAGGTTTTTTCTTGAACCTTTAGGGTCTTTTCGGAAGTGATATATCTACGTTAGCGGAGATCCTTATGGAATACGAAGCCGTTATTGGTCTTGAGGTTCACGCGCAAGTTCACACGCGCTCCAAGATGTACTGCACCTGTCCTGTGGTGGAGGATACGGGTACTTTGCCTCCCAATACCTACGTCTGCCCCGTCTGCCTGGCGCTGCCCGGCACGCTGCCCGTGGTGAACCGCCGCGCGGTAGAGTACGGGATCATGACTGCGCTGGCACTCAACTGCACCGTGCAGCCGGTCAATGTCTTCTCCCGGAAGTCCTACTTCTACCCGGACCTGCCCAAAGGGTATCAGATTTCGCAGTACGATCTGCCGCTTTCCATGCGCGGCTATTTGGATATCGAGACCGAAGCGGGCCCGCGTCGCATTGGCGTCACGCGGGTGCACCTGGAGGAGGATACCGGCAAGCTCTACCACATGGCCGGCGGTGCGCTGGTCGATTTCAACCGGGCGGGTGTCCCACTGCTGGAAATCGTCAGCGAGCCGGATATGCGCACGGTGGAGGAGGCGCGGGCGTATGCCACTGCGCTCCGTGAGATCCTGATCTATCTGGGGGTGAACTCCGGGGATATGGAAAAAGGGGTCATGCGCTTCGAGGCCAACGTCAGCATTCGGCCCAAAGGCTCCGAGATCTTGGGGACGCGCACCGAGATCAAGAACCTCAACTCCTTCCGCGCGCTCACGCGCGGCATCGAGTACGAGATCCGGCGACAGATTGAGGTAGTGGAAGCAGGCGGCACCATCGTTCAGCAGACGATGGGGTGGGACGATGCCAAGGGCGAGACCTTCCCGCAGCGCAGCAAGGAGCAGGCTCACGACTACCGCTACTTCCCCGAGCCGGACATCCCGCCGCTGGAGATTGCCGGTGCGTGGGTCGAGGAGGTCCAGGCGCAGATGCCGGAGCTCCCCGCGGCCCGGAGGCGCCGCCTGATCGAGCGCTATCAAATCCGCCTTTACGATGCCGAGCTCTTTATCGCCGACCGCGCGAGCTCCGATTACTTCGAGGCTGCAGCTTCGCTGGCCGGCGCGCAGAACATTGCGCCCCAGGAAGTGGCGAATTGGGTGACGGGGGAGCTGTTCCGGCTGATGAACGAGGCGGGACTTACCGTCGCTGGGATCAAGGTAACGCCGGAGCAGTTGGTTGCGCTCCTGGCACTGAAGGAAAACGGTACGCTCAGCGTCACGGCGGCCAAGACGGTCTTCGAAGAGATGTTCAAGACCGGCGAGGAGCCGCAGGCGTTGGTGCAGCGCCTGGGGTTGGCGCAGATCTCCGACACCGATGCGCTGCAGGAGATTGTCCGCGAGGTGGCAGACTCCAGCCCGCAGCAGGTGGAGCAGTACCTGTCGGGCAAGGAAGCACTCATCGGTTGGTTTGTCGGCCAGGTGATGAAGGCCTCGCGCGGCAAAGCCAATCCGCAGCAGGTGCAGGAACTGGTAAAGACTTATATGGAGCGGAAGCGCTCCGCGTAGCAAATGCAGGTCCTATTCAAATATCATTTTTTAAGGAGAGTGTAATGACCGAACAAAACCCTTTTGAACTGGCCCAGGCACAATTTGATCAAGCTGCTGAACAAATGGGGCTGGACCCTGCCGTGCGTGCGATCCTGCGCCAGCCCCTGCGTGAATTTCGCTTTCAAATCCCGGTGCGGATGGACGATGGCACCATGAGAGTGTTCTGCGGATTCCGAGTGCAGCATAACGATGCCCGTGGCCCTGCAAAGGGGGGCATTCGTTTCGCTGCCGACGAGACCGTGGATACGGTCCGCGCGCTGGCGACCTGGATGACCTGGAAGTGCGCCGTTGCCGACATCCCGCTGGGAGGTGGCAAAGGCGGCGTGGTTGTTGATCCCTCCACCCTCTCCAATGCTGAGAAGGAGCGTCTCTGTCGGGGCTGGATCGACCAGATTTGGAAGAACATCGGCCCCCGCATGGACGTCCCGGCTCCCGATATGGGCACCAATCCCCAGATGATGGGCTGGATGATGGATGAGTATTCCAAGCTGCGCGGGGAGTACGTCCCCGGCGGCATCACCGGCAAGCCGGTGGGCGGCGGTGGATCACTCGGGCGCACGGCGGCGACCGGCGTCGGCGTGATCGGG
>JAVEWB010000233.1:0-4337 GCA_034004765.1 Anaerolineae bacterium | reverse complement strand
GAAGGGCATCGGCATTGAGAAACCGCTCTCGGGCTGTGGCCGGTGCTTTCCCTGTCAGCAGGTCGTACAGGGTGGCTCCCAGCGCGTAGATGTCGCTGCGGATGTCGGTATGGCTGTCGTCGCTGCCGTATTGCTCCAGTGGGGTGTAAGCGGCGGTGCCCCGTCCCTGGACAACGGTGATGGTGCGGGATTCGTCATCGGTCATGATCTTGACCAGCCCGAAGTCCACCAGTTTGATGAGTCCGGATGGGGTCAATTTGATGTTCGAGGGCTTGATATCCCGATGCAAGATGGGAGGGTCCTGTAGATGGAGGTAGGTAAGAGCGTCGCAAAGCTGGTCGGCCCAATTGAGTACCTGCCGTTTTTCAAGAAAATCCCCACGTCCATGGGCTTCTTCGACGATCTCGCGGAGGTTGTGGCCAGGGACGAAATCCATGACCAGGTATTCCCGTCGTTCCTGGGTAAAATAGTCGGAGACTTTCGGGAGATTGGGATGATCCAGGCGGGCCAGCACTTCGGCCTCTCTGCGAAACTGCTCCTGGATCTGGCTCAATATCTCCGGGGTCAGCTCCGGGTCAGGGGCGATCTCTTTGACCGCGCAGACTCTGCCGGGCAGGAGCATGTCTTCGGCACGGTAGACCGCGCCCATGCCGCCTTGTCCGATGGGGCTGACGATGCGGTAGCGCTCCTTTAGGATCACCTGGGGTTCCAATAGCTTCACCATGTCCTTGATCATAAAGCCTTTACAAGAAGCTGTCAAGCAAGAACACTGAGACACTGATCAGTTCGGTGTGGAGGAGGAAAGCATGCAAAACGCGCCGGTGTTGGTTGTGTATGAGGGAACCCTGGCCGGAACCCGCTGGCCTCTTGAGGAGGAACGCCTGACCTTGGGACGGGCTGCGGATTGCGACATCGTGTTCCTGGAACGGCAGCTCTCGCGGTACCACGTGCGGATCGAACGGGACGCCGAGGGTTATCTGCTGCGCGATCTGGGGAGCAAGAACGGCACGACGATCAATGGGGAGGCGGTGCGCGGACAGCCTTGCCGCCTTCGAGACGGTGACGAGATTGTGCTGGCGGAGTCGGTGCGAATTGGGTTCGTGGCAGGGGATGCCACGCTCCCCCTGGAAGACGTCAAGAGCTTCGCACTGGCTTTGGAGGTCAATGAGCAAGCCCGGCGGGTCTGTTTTGGCCGCCGGGAGCTGGACCCGCCGCTTTCTCCGTCACAGTTCTGTTTGCTGCTGCTGCTCATGGCCTCCGGTGATCGGGTGGTGACGCGTCAGGATGTCATTCAGGCTGTTTGGCCGGATGCCGTGGACGGAGTGACGGATCAGGCGGTGGATGCGTTGGTCTATCGGCTGCGGGAGCGGCTGGCGGAGCTCGATCCCGACCATACCTATGTGGTGACGGTGCGGGGGCATGGGTTTCGGTTCGAACCGCGGGACGAAGGGTTGGAGTTGCGTTGACTTCGCGTAGTCATTAACGTCAAGCAAAAAAGAAACTCACGCTGGTTTCAGGGAAAATAAAAAAGGCTATGCGAAATCAGTGTGAGAAAAAATCAGGGGGTAGTGGTCGACTACCCCCTGATTGTCTTGATAGGTGTTAGTGGGTGGGGCGAAGCGTGCGCCGGTAGATGTCTTCCATGCCGTCCCGGTCATCCGCTTTGCCGGGCTTGAAGCCCTTGCGATTGCGGGCCTCGACGGCTTTGATCTGCTGCGCCTGGTTGAAGGCAATCTCCATAGGGGAGAGGAAAGGCTCTTCTTCAACCCCCGCATCCGCGGGCTCGTTGCCGAGATCCATCGTGAGATCGATCTGCCGCTTCTGGCGATCCAGACGGAGGATCCGTACTTCGACCGACTCATTCTCTTTGACCACTTCAGAGGGCTCACGGACATACTGGCCCATCTCGCGAACGTGCAGCAGGCCGGGGCGCTCAGCGCCCAAATCCACAAATACGCCGTACCGCTCGATGCGAACGACACGTCCGGTGCGGATCTGACCTTCCTTGAGTTCGTCCCAATCGACTGCCGAGGGTTCCACCATGGTCAGGCCGATGCGTCCCTCTTGCGGGTTGACATCCACGACCCAAACTTTGACTTTATCCCCGGCTTGAACTTTATCCGTGACCTTCTTGACGCGCTTGGTGCCCAACCGTGAGATGTGAATCATCCCATCTCGCTCTAAGCCCAGATTGACAAAGGCTCCATAGAGTTCGGTTCGAGTCACTGTGCCTTCGAGTTGCATCTTGGGCTTAAGATCGTTAATTGAAGTTGGTTGTACAGCAATTTCTTCCGGCATCCACATTACTCCTTCGTTTTAATACGCGCGCATTATTATAACGCACCCGGGCATGATGTCAAACGGCCTTTACTGGCTATATTCTTTCCACTCACGTTCCAGGCGGCGGTCCTGGTCGCGCTGGGCGATGGCGTCCCGCTTGTCGTACTGATGCTTCCCGCGCACGAGGGCGATCTCCACCTTGGCTCGCTTGCCCTTGATATACATCTGCAGCGGCACCATCGTGTAGCCCTTTTCCTGGGCAACGCCGATCAGCTTGTTGATCTCCCGCCGGTGCATGAGCAGTCTGCGCGGGCGCCGGGGGTCATGACTCACATGGCCAGCTTCCTCATAGGGCGCAATGTGCACGTTGTAGAGCCAGAGTTCATCGCCCTGGATCGCCACGTAGCCCTCGCGCAGGCTCACCTGGGAAGCGCGCACCGACTTGATCTCTGTCCCCATCAGAACGATGCCTGCCTCGTAGCGCTCTTCGACGAAGTACTCGTGGAACGCCTTGCGATTGGTCGCAACGACTTTGATCTCGGCCACAGTTTTATTTACCTTCCAGCAAATACGTAACGGCACGATCGAGCTGCGGATCCTCTTCCACCGGTGTGTCCTGAGGGTAGGGGGCCTCGACATCCGGGACCAATCCGTTCTCGTGGATCGAGGTGTCGTTGGGCGTGAACCAGCGGGCGATGGTCACGCGCAGTTGTGAGCCATCGCTCAGGTTATGCGGCAACTGCACGGAGCCTTTCCCCAAGGTGGTCTCGCCAATCAAAGGGGCCCGCCCACGGTCCTGAAGCGCACCGGCCACGATCTCCGAGGCGCTGGCACTGCCCCCGTTGATCAACACCACCATTGGAATATCCTCCCCCAGGTCGCCGTCATAGGAGCCGAACTCCTGCTCGTTCCCGGAACTGTCCCGCTCGATGGCCACGATACCCTCATCCAGGAACAGGTCGGCCACCTGAATGGATTGGGTGAGCAGCCCGCCCGGATTGTCCCGCAGATCGAAGATCAGCCCCTTCGGATTATCGTCGAGCAGCGTCTCCAAAGCCTCTTTGACGGCTGACGTGGCGTTGCCGTCGAATTCGGTCAGCCGGATGTAGGCGATGTCCTCATCCAACATCCTGGATTCGACAATCGGAACCGCGATCCGCGCGCGCGTGACGGTGACGGTAAAAGTTTCCTCTTCTCCGGGGCGTGCGATTTCCAGCAGCACCTGACTGTCCGCCGGGCCGCGGATCAGGCTCAGCGCCTCATACAGCCCCATTCCCACGATCGATTGATCATCTACGGTGAGGATCAGATCACCCGCGAGGATCCCGGCTGCCTCGGCAGGATGGCCGGGCAGAGGGCGCACCACCTCAAGGTAGCCGTCCTCGCGCATTCGCACGGTTGCGCCGATGCCCTCGAATTCGCCGCTGGTGTCCTCGTTCAGGATTGCCGCAATCTCCGGCTCGATGAACGAGGTGTAGGGATCCTCTAACGTCGCCAGCATGCCGCGGATGGCCCCGTGGGCCAGTGTCTGACCGTCGGGGATTTCGCCGTAGAAGGTGTTTTTCACAATGGACAAGACTTCTAACAGCAAATCCGTATTGATTTCACCATTATTTGCAGATGACGCCGATCCCTCATCTTCGTCCGCACCCGGGGTGTCAAAGGGGGTGGGGAAGGGCAGCGTTATCGCCGCACGCTCTTCACTTTTGCCCAACGTCCGGCCTGCCAGAAAGCCTCCCGTGAAAGCCCCGACGATGAGCCCCAAGGCCAGGAAGACTACGAGTAATCCAATGATAACCTTACGCATTCCAATTTCCTCCTACGGTATCCCATTCATTCTATCATTTCGCGAAGCACATTCAATGCTGCGTCCAACGCGGCATCCTGACCGGGCAGCGCCTCGATGACCCGGTGCGGCGTCAGACCCACACCGTCCAGCCGTTGGCGATCGGGCGTCAGCCAGACCGCCGTGGTGATACGCAAGGTCGAGCCATCCTTCAGTGGATAGATCGCCTGAATCGAGCCTTTGCCAAAGGTCTCCTGTCCAACCAGGATGG
>JAVEWB010000232.1:0-4362 GCA_034004765.1 Anaerolineae bacterium | reverse complement strand
CTCTTTCTGCTCCCCGACCCCGTCTCGGGGTCGGACTAAGAGCGTTGCCGCCTCCGTCGCCCCCGAGGACGGGGGCTCCGAGCACTTTTTCCCATTTCGCTCCCCGACTCCGCTCTCTTTCTGCTCCCCGACCCCGTCTCGGGGTCGGGCTAAGGGCGTCGCCATCTGAGTCGCCCTTGAGAATGGGGACTCAGAGCGCTTTTCACCACTCAAAGAGAGCCGCCTCATTGCTTTTCCCGGACTCAGTCCTGAGAGGTCGCCGGTGGCGGGCTCTCCTGGACCTTCTTCACCGGCAGATCCAACGCAGGCAGCTCCTCGACACGCTTCAGGCCGAACTGCTGCAGGAAGGCAAACGTCGTGCAGTAGAGGATCGGGCGCCCGACCGTATCGGCCCGCCCCGCTTCCTCGATCAGTCCTGCCGCCAGCAGCGTGCGGAGGACACTGTCGCTGTTCACGCCGCGGATGGCCTCTACATGCGGGCGGGTCACAGGCTGCGCGTAGGCGACAATCGCCAGCGTCTCAAGCGCTGCCTGCGAGAGGCGCAGATCGACCTCCAACTCCAGGAAGCGCTCCACGGCAGGGGCTGCCTCCGGCGCGCTCACCAACTGCACCCGTCCGCGCAGCCGCTGGAGGCGCAGCCCTCCCGCAGCCAGCCGGACTTCCAGCGACGCCAGAGCAGCCTCACCTTCCTCTTTAGAAAGCCCAATCGTCGCAAAGAGTTCCTCCGGGGTCACCGGCCCGGATGCGACAAAGAGCAGCGCCTCCAACAGGGCCTCGGGGGAGAGCGTTTCGATCCGCTCCACCCCCATCGCTACAGGCGCACCCGAAGTTGCTTCCGGCTGCGCCTGCTCTTCCATCTCAGGAACCTCAGAAACGGAAGGGCTCTCTTGCGGATCCTCCTCACGCATGCGGGAACTCCTGGCCTTCAGTCTCCTTGGGAGCTTCCTCCACAGGGCGGATCGGTGCAACTGGCTGAGGAGCAGGGGGAGCTACCACCGGGCGCGGCTGCACAGGTGTCGAGACGACCTTGGGTGCTGCAGCAACCTTGAGGCGCACCTCGGGATCTCCGGCGACCTGCAACCCCAACTCCTCCGTCAGCGTCTGGCGGACGACCTCGACCAGCCGCGCGGCCATCTCGGGGATGTTGCTCCCCGGCGCGACCGTCACATCGACCACGGCGTGGACCTTGTCCCCTTTGGCCTTTACGATAGGCCGGGCATTGATGACGTTGAACACCGGATCCAGGCGGTACTGCAACTGCTGGACCACGCTCTCGATGCCGACGCTTGCCATGCCGCCGGTCAGATTCTGCACACGGATGGTATGTTTAGGGGCGGGTCGCAGCTCCAGATAGATAAACAGGAGCACCGCCAGGTCGAAGAGGACGGCCAGTCCGATACCGGCTACCAGGCGAACCCAGCCCTCCATCCCCAACAACTGCTTGCTCGCCGCCGTCGCCCAGACTCCCACCTCACGCAAGACTGCGTGCGGGATAATGCAAAAAGCCGACACCGCCGCCGCCAACATCACAAGAAGGACCACCATGACCACACGATTCAACGTATTCAAAGCGCACCTCCGGGTTAACTTCTAAATATCTCGGTTAGTAATAAAAAGGGAATGCATGAGTCTCAAACGTCATGCGTCAAACGTCAACGTAATCTGACGTTTGACGCATGACGAATGACTACCCATACGCCACACGCACATACCCCTCCCGCGGCTCACCCCACGGGATCGTCGCATCCACACCGATCTTATCGCTGCGGGTCTTCTGCCCCGGCACCTGGCGGGCCGACGGGTCCAGGCTGGAGCTGGGTTGATCGGGGAAGATCAGCAAATCGCGCCCCGCCTGGCAGCGCGTCGCGATGGCCCACTCCACGTCCAGCGGATCGTAAATATCGACGTCGGTGTCCACCACCACCACATGCTTGAGCGATCCATGCCCCTTGAACGCGGCCTCGATCGCCCGTTTTGCATCATCCGGCCCCTGCGGCACGATCTGCACCACCGCGTGGAGCCACGAGCAGCCGCCCGGCGTGATGTAGACTCCCGTGCACTGCGTGACCTTGCTCACCTCCGCGAAGATGGTGGGCTCACGCGGCATCCCCATCAGGTTCTTGTGCTCCAGCCCTGCCGGGAGCAGCGCGTGGAAGATCGGATCGCGGCGGTGCGTGACCGCCAGCACGCGGAAGACCGGCTGCCGGCGCGCCGTGTCCATCGTCCCCGTCAGGTCGGGGAACGGGCCCTCGGTATCCAACTCGCGGGTCAGGATGCCTTCGATGACCAGCTCGGCCTCGGCAAAGACATCTAACGGAACCGCCGTGGCCCGCACCAGCGGCGTGGGGGCCAGCGCCTGCGCAATCCCGCTCTCATCCACACCCTTGGGCGGAGCCATCGCGGCCGCCAGGAGCACGTGCGGCGGCAGGCCGATACAGACCGCCATCGGCAGTCCCACGCACGCCTCATCGACCAGCGCCTTGCGCCAGGCCGTATCGGTGCCGCGTCCCTCCACGATGCGCGCCGTGAAGTGCTGTGCATCCCGCACCATCATCCGGTGGAAGCAAAGATTGCGGCCGAAGTCGGGGTCGCTGATGACGGCGACGCCCGCCGTGACATAGGGGCCGCCGTCCAGCGGGTGGTAACGGGGGATCGGCAGACGGGTAAGATCGACCTCAGGCTCCACCACCTCCTGACAGGGGGCCTCGGTGACCCGCGGCGGCTCGACCGGATGCTCCAGCGCCGCCTTCATGCGCCCGACAATCTCGCCGACCTGGCAGCCCATGGCCCGCGCGAAGTGCTCACGCCGGGCGACGTAGCCGGAAGCGATCCGCCAGCCGGGATAGCCCGGCAGCGTCTCGAAGAGCAGCGGCTGTCCGTCGTTCGCCGCCACCCGCCGTGCCACCTCGAACTGCGGTGACGTCGGCTCCGTGATCCGCTGCAGCTCTCCGGCAGCCTCCAACTCAGACAAAAAAGCGCGCAAATCCATGGCTTGCCCCCCATGTGGTGTGTCTACGTGTAAGTATAGCACAGAGCGTGATTCGGGAAACGTTAGAATCATGCGTCAAACGTCAAAACGTCATGCGTCATCCTGACGTTTTGACGTTTGACGCTTATGCTCTTCTGTGCCTCATCCTTCGGATTTTTCCCACCCGATCCACACCTCCACCATCTGCGCCAGCGTCTCCTGGATCAGCGCCTCCAGGTCGAGCTTTGCCTCTAACTCCTCCACGGCCTCGAGCTTCGCCCAGGTCGCGGGGCGGTGCGCGTGGAGCGAGCAGGGATCCTGGTAGGGCTGGATGGACAGCTCGTAGGTCCCCAGCGCCTGCGCTATCTGCACCACCTCGCCCTTATCGAAGCTGATCAGCGGGCGCAGGATCGGCAGCGTCACCGCCCGGCTGGTGACCACCAGGTTCTGGAGCGTCTGGGAGGCCACCTGGCCCAGATCATCGCCGGTCACACAGGCCAGCGCGTGTCGCTGGGCGGCCAGCCGCTCCGCGACGCGCAGAATGAAGCGGCGGAAGACGACCAGTTCCACGCGGGAGGTATAGGTCATCATCGCCAGTTGGAAGGGGTGCGCAGGCACCATGTGGACGATAGCGGGCAGCCGGTGCGGGGCCATCACCGTGCGTGCCAGGGCCACCACCTTGGCCTCGCGGATCTCCTCCTCGCTGCGCAGCATGTGGAAGTGCAGGAACTCGACCGAGCAGCCGCGCTTGAGCATCAGGTGCGCCGCGACCGGCGAATCGATGCCGCCGGAGAGGAGCACGATCACCCGCCCGCTCGAGCCGACGGGCAGCCCGCCGGGGCCGGGAAGGTGTCGGGTGAAAAGATACGCACCCTCCGGGTAAATCTGGATGTAGAGGGTCACCTCCGGTGCGTGACGGCTGACCGGCGCGCCGGTCAGATCTACGATCTCCGCGCCCAACTCGCGGTTGAGATCGATCGAATGGATGGGGAAGGTCTTGTCCCCACGATTCACCGCCACCTTGAACGGTGTTTCGGCGGTGATCGTCTCGCGGGCCAGCCGCAGCGCCGCCGCGAAGATCGCCCCGCGCTCCGCGGGGACCACCACCACCGGTGCGAAATAAGCGACGCCGAAGACGCGGGAGAGCCGCGCCTCCACCGCCTCCGGCAGGGCGTCATCCCCGACCTCGACGATATAATAGCGATGGCAGCAGTTCACCTCTGCCGTGGGGAGATCGCTCAGTGCGGCCTGCAGGTTGTGGTAGAGACGACGCTCGAAGTCCGGCAGGTTGCGGCCCTTCAGCCCGATCTCTCCGTAGTGGACGATGTAGTTTTGCATGCAGTGTGCCTCCTGGGGGTATGATAGCACAGAGGGGGGAAACGTGAAGACGTCAT
>JAVEWB010000231.1:0-4378 GCA_034004765.1 Anaerolineae bacterium | reverse complement strand
TTACATCGATATATGAGCAAGTGTTCATACTTTCTGCCATTTCATTCTTGGAGGAACTGACGTGGAGGAAAAGACTTATAGAGTAGCCGGGCTCTCCTGCTCAGACTGCGCCGCCCGCATTCAGGCTTCGGTCGGCCAGATGAAGGGCGTGCACGCCTGTAACGTCGACGTTGCGACGGGGATGCTGACCTTTCAGGTGGACACCCCCGATTTCGATATCGCGCCGGTCGCCAAGGTGGTGGAGGAGACCGGCCACACCTTAGTGGTGACGCACCAGGCGCCCCAAACCGAGACTTCGCCCTGGGCATTCCTGCGCTTCCTGCTCTCGAACCGTGAGACGACGCTGACGGTCGTGGCCGGCGGGCTCACCGTGCTGGGGCTGCTGCTCTCGGCCTTCGGGGCGCCCAATCCGCTCAGTATAGCGGCTTTTGCCCTGGCCATCGGCATCGGGAGCTGGAGCGTGGCCCGCAGCGCGCTGCAGGAACTCATCCGGGCGCACATGCTGGGGATCAACACGCTGATGGTCATCGCCGTTTCGGGCGCGATCGCCATCGGCGAGTGGTCCGAGGCGGCCATCGTGGTCGTGCTCTTCTCACTGGGCGAGGCACTGGAAAGCTATGCCACCGAGCGCGCTCGCGGCGCGCTGGAGGGGCTGCTCTCCCTCATGCCGCCGGTGGCGCTGCGGATGCTGCCCGATGGAAGCACGCGTGAGGTACCCGTGGAACAGCTCTCCGTGGGAGAGCAGGTCCTGATCCGCCCGGGGGATCGCGTGAGCGTCGACGGCGTCGTGCATGCCGGGCAAAGTGCAGTCGATCAGGCCGCCATTACCGGCGAAAGCGTCCCCGTGGACAAACAGCCGGGGGACGCGGTTTTTGCCGGGACGGTCAACACCTTCGGCGCGCTGGAGGTCGAGGTGACTCGGATGGCTGCCGATAACACGCTCAGCCGGATGATCACGCTGGTCCAGGAGGCACAATCCCGCCAGGCACCGGTCCAGCGGTTCGTCGAGCGTTTCGCGCGGGTCTACACCCCCGCCGTGACCATCGCGGCAGCGCTGGTCGCCACGATCCCGCCGCTGTTTCTGGGGCAGCCTTTCTGGGGCGAGCAGGGCTGGCTCATGCGGGCGCTTCAAATGCTGGTCATCGCCTGCCCCTGCGCGCTGGTGATTAGCACACCGGTGAGCGTGGTCAGCGCCCTGACCCACGCCGCTTCGCGCGGGGTGCTGATCAAGGGAGGGCGCACGTTGGAAGCGCTGGGACGGGTGCAGATCTTCGCCTTCGACAAGACCGGCACACTGACCGAAGGCCGTCCCGTCACCACTGACGTGCTGAACGTCTGTGAGGACACCCGGCAGGAGCACAACGGCTTACAGTATGCAGCCGCGGTCGAGGCGCACTCCTCGCACCCGCTGGCCAAAGCGCTGGTAGCCGAAGCCGAAGCGCAGAAGGTCGCCGTCCTCCCCGCTCAGGACGTCGCCATCCTCAGCGGCCGCGGCGTGACCGGCGTGGTCAATGGCACCCGCGTCACCGTCGCCAGCCATCCCTATTTCGATCTCGAAGTCCCGCACAAAGAATCCGTCTGCAAGGAGGCAGACCGTCTCTCTCAGGAGGGCAAGACGGTCATGATGGTTTGCCACGAGGGCCAGGTCTGCTCGGTCTTTGCCGTGGCGGACACCCCCCGCGCCGACAGCCAGGAAATGCTGGCGGACCTGAAGGCGCTGGGCCGCGTCCGCACGGTGATGCTGACCGGCGATAATCCCGTCGTCGCCGAGGCGATCGCCCGTCAAGTGGGGGTCGACGAGGTGCGTGCCGGGCTGCTGCCCGAGGAGAAGGTTGCAGCGATTCGCGCTCTTGCCGAAGAAGGCCAGCTCGTGGCCATGGTCGGTGATGGGATCAACGACGCTCCCGCACTGGCGCAGGCCTCCGTGGGCATCGCAATGGGCGGAGCGGGTTCGGCACAGGCCATGGAGACCGCCGACGTGGTGCTGATGGGAGACGACCTGCGGCAGATCCCCTTCCTGGTGTACCTCAGCCGCCGGACCCGGCAGATCGTGCAGGCCAACATTACGTTCGCGCTGGCGGTCAAGGCACTGATCTTTGCCGCAGCGATAACCGGCGTGGCCACGTTATGGATGGCCGTCGTTGCCGACGTCGGCACCGCGATGGTCGTCATCCTCAATGGGATGCGCCTCCGCAAAGGGTAAAGCATACAAGGGTGAGGTGCAGTCATGCGCTGCGCCTCACTATAATTTTATGGAATTTCCCAAGAATTTTTAACCAATCCCCTTCAAAACCGGCCTATAATAAAAAAGTACGGAGCATCGAAGATCTAAATCCGCTCTTTCGTCGTGCCTTGCACCCGGGAACTTTCTGCCGCATTGTCATCTCGCCTGTCATTTCTTATGCCCTGCCTCAGCTCGCAAGATGCTCTGCGCCTCTTGCGTCCTCTCAACCAATAGGAGGTGATCTTATGCGGCGAATGCTGTGGGCCTTAGGTCTGGTAATGCTGGCGTTCGTGGCGGGGCCGGTCATCCCGGCCCGCGCGGACTCCATCACCATCGTCACCCTCGACGAAGCGTGGCAGACGGGGAGCGCCTATGATGATCTGACCTGCGTCGATGGGGCCATCTATCTTCTTTACAACAACGAGGGGTTGGAAGGCGAAGCCGGAGGGTGGGCGCGTTTCGACACGACGGCCATTCCGGATGACAGCATCATCACCGGCGTCGCGCTGCACTTCTACATCGACACCTTCGACGAGGAGTTCGGCCCCTACGTGGACTACACCGCGATGGAGCATGACCCGGCTCAGGCCAGTTGCGCGCAGCGCTGGGCCGAGATCACGGGCGGCACGACCTACAGAAATAATGCCGTTCTCAGCGGCACCGGCTGGTGGTATGCCGAGCTGGGGAGCGCCGCCGCACAGGATATGCAGGATCAGCTTGCTGACGATTGGTTTGCGGTTGGCTTCGAGCACGACGACAACGGTTCGTATTGGGCTTACGTCCAAGGGCACGACGGCGCGCACCCGCCCTATCTGGTCGTCACCTACAGTGACAACGTTCCACCGGAGCCGGACCTCTACACAGTAACCGGCATTCCCTCGGTCCTTCCCCTGGGCCAGAGCTTCACCGTCCAGGTCACGGCGGAGAACGATGGCGGGCCGGCACCGACTGGCAAGATCAATGCCTCGGTGCTCTACAGCGATGGTACCGACACGCTGACCCTCGATGCGGCAAGCGCATCCTGGGCGGAATCTCTCACCCTCTACGACCCGGGGGAAGGCCCGCTGTACACCTCGCAGTGCACGGTACTTTCCGGCGGGGCTCCTGATCACGTCATCGAGGCCAGCGAGACCTTGTGGGGTGAGGGAGAGCGGCAGACCCTCTCCTTCCGAGTGACGCCGCAAAAGGCGGGGACGGTCTGGGTACGCACCCGCGCGACGCTGGCGGGAGAAGGGACGTGCACCTGGTACAACGATCACTCCGTCAGCAGTGCGGCCACGGATACCGACCCGCAGGGCTGGGAGACCGCACGCTTTGCCGTGACGGTCAACGCCCCGCCGGCCTTGACGTTCGTGCAGCCCACGAGCAATCGTACGCTTGCGCAGGGAGAGACGCTGCTGCTCCAATGGACCGACAGCGATCCGGACAACAACGCAGTGATCGGGCTGGCTTACGACCGTGACAGCAGCCCGACCAACGGCAGTGGGCACACCTGGATCGTGCAAGGGCGGCAAGAAGACCCTGATGGAAGCAGCGATCAGTACACCTGGGCCACCGGTGCGGTCCCCTTAGGCACCTACTATCTTTGGGCCAGGATCACCGACGGCATCAACCCCACAGCCTACACTGTGGCGGCGGGCCGGGTGACGATCGTCGAGCCGCCGGGACCGCCCGATCTTGCCTACCTGCGCTATACGATCGACGATGATACGAACGGCAGCAGTCAGGGGAACGGAGATGGGCAGATCGACTGCGGTGAGAAGGTGGAGCTATACGTGACGCTCCGCAACCAGGGCGAGAGCACGGCCAGGGGGATCTCCGTCGCCATGAGTGACAGTTCCTCTTACTTGAGCTGGCTCTCCAACAGCACAAGCTCTTACCCGGACATCGCTGTAGGCGGAACGGCCATGAACACCAACGACTTCGACCTGGAAATCGCACCCGATACCCCCGACGGCCATGTCGTTCGCTTCAGCCTGACGGCCACGGCTTCGAACGGTGGTCCCTGGTACGCCACCTTCGATGTACCGGTGACCTGTGAGACGAACGCCGCGCCCTCCACGCCGACCGCCCCCTCGCCGCCCGACGGCGCTACGGAACAGGCCGCCGACGTCGATCTGAGCTGGACGGGCGGCGACCCCGATGCGGGCGACG
>JAVEWB010000230.1:0-4386 GCA_034004765.1 Anaerolineae bacterium | reverse complement strand
CCATGGGCGAAATTGATGATGTCCATCACGCCCCAGGTCAGGGTCAGCCCGACGGCCACCAAGGCGTAGATGAAGCCCATGAGAATTCCATTGGCCGTGATTTGAGATAGTATCATAGGTCCACCTTATCGTTTTACACGCTCACTTTTGCAAAGAGAGGGGAGCGGGAGAATAACCCGCTCCCCTCTACGGTGATTCCGGCGGATGCTGTGCTACAGACTACCGCGCGTCCCAGGGTGTGATCGGGACGATCGGATCGGCGGTTGCACCTTCGGCCGGCCAGACGGCTTGATAGACTTTGTTCTGAGTCTGGACCATGAAGGAAGCGGGAACTTCATTCTGGCCCTTCTCATTGAACCGGATGACGCCGGTCGTGAAGTACGGAGCCTCGAACTCGGTGGCGCGGATCGCTTCCATGATCGCATCGCCATCGGTGGAACCGGCGATGTTGATGGCTTCGGCCATGACCATTACAGAGGCGAACTCCTCCAGCGCCGGGCCGTCGAGGTCGACGCCGGTCTTGGCCTTGTACAGCTCATTGATCGCGGTCAGTTCGGGCATGACGGCGAGTTTCTCCGAGGAGAAGGCTGCGTCACCGGCGAAATAGTCGCCGTCATTGCCGAGGTTGACCGTGAACTGCGGATCCTGGAAGCCGCCGCAGTAGTTCAAAATAGCTTTGGGTGCGACGCCGACTTCCTTGTACTTGTTGACGAACATGGTGATGTCGGCAATGTAGGAAGCGTGGAAGATCGCGTCGGCATTCAAGGCCTTGATCTGCTGCGCTTCGGTGTCGACGTTGGTGAGGTCCTTGGCGGGGTAGGCGACGACGCCGGCCAGTTCGAAGCCCAGCGCGCCGTATTTCTCCGCCAGCCATTTGTCCACCATATCCTTGGCGTGCACACCGTACTCATTGTCGATGTAAGCGACGGCCACGGTCTTGATAGCGGCGTCGAAGTTTTCATTGAGGTAGGTCAGGTACTCGAAGAACATCTCCGTTGCCATGTCGTCATTGGGTGCGACGCGGACGAAATACTGCAGGCCGCGTTCGGTCAGGGCGGCGGAGGAAGAGGAGCCGGCGACGAAGGGAATGCCGTACTGCTCGGCAGCCTGGCTGGCGGGCTTGGTCGAGGAGCTCTGATAGGAGCCGACCAGACCGACCATGCCTTCGTCGATCAAGCGTTCTGCCTCGGTCTTGGCGATTTCGGGGTTGCCCTGATGGTCGGCGAAGGTGATTTCGAGCTTCGCGCCGCCCAGATTGGGCAGACCGGCGGTCTCAGCCAGCGGGATCGCAATCTCCGGGTGCTCCCCGTTGATGATTTCCTGTGCGACTTCCATAGCGGCCTGCAGCTTTACGCCGGTGGCCGCGGCCCCGCCGGTCAGGGGTAGGATCGCGCCGATTTTCACGGACTCGACAGCTGGAGCCTCGGTAGCTTCAGCCGCTTCCGTGGGCTCCTCGGTGGCCGCGACCTCTTCGGTCGGCTCGGCGGTCTCAGGGACCTCGGTGGGGGCGGCTGTGGGGGCGGTGCATCCTGCAACGGCACCCATAAGGATACAGAGGGCTAACATAAGTGGGACCAAACGATACTTCTTCATGACTCTCTCCTTCTTAGATACTTGGCATGATTATAGAATAGGATTGTGGGGGATCCAATGCTTTGATGTGAATTATATGGCACCACCTCCTTTCGGGCTTCAGTAGTCAATTGTGGAGCTTCATCGGCAGCTTCTTCGGCCAGCATGGGCTTGGTGCGTTATCAGAGGTGTGCTTTCTGTTTCAATCGTGTTGAGGCCCATGCATGCCTTCAACGCAGCTTAAAAGATTAAAATACCATAGCTTCATGGCTTTGTCAATAATCATTTCTCTATAAAGTCTACACCCTGCTGCAGCTTTTCGGCTAACTCTTCGGGAACGACGTGTCCCACCCCCGGGTTGACGTAGAACTGGTAAGGGAGCCCGGCATCCTGGAAAGCCTGCATCATCTCCTGCTCATTTTGCACCGGCAGGACCTTTTCGCCTTCCATGAGGACACCTCTGACACCCCGCTGGGCAGCCCAACGGACAGCCTCGTCGGTGAAACTCTCCGGCTTCAGCTCCGCGCTTTGGCAGATAAAGCCTCTGACCGGCAGGACATCGGCCAGCGTGACCTCGAGCGCCGCAATGGCCCCGCCGGAGAAACCGCCGATGATGATCCTGCCCGGATCGATGGCGTACTGGCTTTCGACTACGTCGTAGCAGTCTTTGACGTCTCGGCGGGCAATGGACGGGTTGGGCAGCCATCCGAAGTTCCGGCTGTACAGCACCTGGGAGGACTGCACGTAGACCAGAACGAATCCCAACCGGGTGACCGCTTCGGGCGGCCAATACCAGGGGAACTGCTCCAGGTTACCGCCGCCACCGTCCCCATGAAGGACAATAAAGAGAGGGTAGCTTTGGTCTGCATCGTAGCCTTCCGGCAGGTAGACGGCGTGCTCCATTTTTGCCTGTGATTGAGCCAGCGCTTTCAGCCGCTCGTTCTCTTTTTGGAGCAGAGCAAACCCTTCGGCTTCTCTCAGGGGGTCCAGGCCTCTCCAGTCCAGGGGACAGAAATATCCCTTCTGAATCAGTGCTTCTATGACCGTGTAAGCTTTTTCGTACTGACCGGTTTCGCAGTACAGGAAGGCCTGGTACCAGAGAGTATCGAACAGATACTCAGGGAACTGTGCTAAGGCAGCCTGTAAGAGTGTGATCGCCTCCTCACACTTGCCTTGCGCATACAGCTTGTCCACGGCTGCGTCGACCTGTCGATAGTGTGCGTACTCCATGTGACCTTTACCTCCTCTCCTAACTCAGCCGTTTATCCGCGGCACTATTGGCTCGCTATCTCGATGAGGCGCGGGTAGACGATGTCGATCTTTTGATCCGGTTGGGTCGGATCGATGAGGTCGTGACCCAGGTCCAGCTCAGCTTCGAACTCGTAGGTGCTCAGGTCGGCGCCATGGGCTTGCCAGATGGCAGCTACATCCATTGTAAGTTCATTATTGACGGAGCTGTCATTGGGGTTGAGTACGACCACGATCTTTCCTGCCGCCGGCTGCGCGCGCCGGGCCGCCGCTTGCGTGGCAAATCCCAGGCGGAGCGTTTGCACCAGGGCGTGTTTGGAGTAGCGCGGGTACGCGTGGGGTGGGGGCGCTTCACCCTCCATCACCGGGTCCCACCACACGAATTCATCGGGCAGGAACGTGTAAATATTCATGACGGCGGCGGTCAACGGCGTCGGGATCTGCTTGAACCCGAAGGCGGGGGAGATGATCACGGCCAGATCGACGTCACTCCGGTTCTGTGCGGCCCAGCTTGTGGTGACCCCTCCGGCTGAGATGCCCATCATGACTACTTCCTCACCTAACCCCTGCGCGATATCGACCGTCTCATCGGCGTACGCCGCCAGCTCCTCGGCCTTGAGTTGGGCATGCTCTTCCGTCATCCGGTCGGCCAGTCCGTGGTGAGGAAGCGGCACCATGAGGACGTTGTAGCCGGCATCATAGAACTGCTCTCCCAACGCGTAGAATTGCTGTGGGCAGTTGGTGTAGCCGTGGACCAGGATGATGGCGCGCTCCACTTTTTGGTCATGGGTCAGCAGTTGCAGCCGGCAGACCGCCAGCATATCCGACGACTCCTGCGCCCGGAGACCTTCGATACGCTGTAGGGCTTCATCATAACTCTGCACTGGATTGGGATGCGATGATAGCTTCGAAATGTTCTGCGGCGTCAGGATGATGGCCACGATGAGCAGAACTCCCACGATCGGTAAAACGATCCACCAGCGTTGCATACGGTTCCCCCCTTCTTTCGGCGTCATAAAAGGCTCCTTTCCTGTCCTGGTCATGAGCTTATTGCTTCTGTTTCCGGTCCTCCGGCTGTGCCTTGAAGTCGTCGAGCCGTGAAACAGCTTCTTTGACGTAGTCAGTGACAAGCTGCGGGTCGATGTCCTCGATCGACTTGAAATCGATCGTCTTCAGGGTGCTGGTGCCGGCGCGGAGGATGCCCCGCGGGTCGTCGAGCAGCACGCCGTAGAGGAACCGCAGGTGGAACGCTTTCCTGGTCACGTCGATGGCGCAAATCCAATGGCGAAAGTCACGGTTGAGCGTGTAGGTCAGCATCTTGTACTTGATGGCGACGTCGAAAGGGGCGCCGGCGGCCATGACAGCCCGGTCGAGCGCCAGGACGGCCGGGACGAAGGCCGGATCGATGCCTGCAAGGTAGGCGTCACGCGCTGGGTTCTCGTTATCCATAGCTCCCTCCATCGAAAGGATCGAGATCTGATACCCGGATATCAAGCTGGTGTGGGTCGATCCAGGTATTCCGCGGCCTGTTCGTCGGTCAGCCGTGTCAAATACTCTTCGTCTTCG
>JAVEWB010000229.1:0-4423 GCA_034004765.1 Anaerolineae bacterium | reverse complement strand
CGGTCAGCAGGCGAGGGATCATTGCTGGAGAAATGCCCCCTACAATGATGCCTTGCACCTGCATTTCAACGGCCTGGTCGAGTGCCTCGTTATCCAGGGAGGCTCCCCCAATAATGATGGCACCTTGGGCTGAGGCATCCAGGCGTTTGGCACGCAGGACATGACGTGCTGTTTTGGCGACCAATTGCAAGACGCCATAGCCTTCCTTCCCATTGCCCCAGGCCCCGTGGATAAAGGCCCCGCGGGTTTCAATGGTCACGCTTTTGCCGGGGATGACCTGGACGACGGTTCCCGGCACAAGGGCATTGAGCTGGACCAGGCTGGGGAGTGCTTCCAGTAACAAGCGTCCTCGCCCGTATCCGGTGACGATGCCGTCGAAGGGAGCTTTGCACACACTTCCCCCCATGCCCCCGCGCGAGGCCAGTATCTGGCCTTTGGCAACCCGCACGCCCACTTTGACTTGCAGGTACTCCTGCGCCTTCTTAGGCGGCACCCGTAATTCCTTGCCGAGATCTACAATGCGGAAATCGGGAGGTTGGGTCATTTCGGCCACATTTTGCAGCGGCTGCACAGGGTCTTCCACATGGACCAAAATTTTGCCCGACAGGGGAAGATGGCGCACGACTTCGATGCGTGTCAGTGGGTTTACAATGCTGTATGGTAGAGACATCTTACCCTCCTACGTCCCAGGTCCAACGGCGCAGGTATTTTCTTCGGCGTTCCGGATCCTCGGGCAAGGCCAGCGGACGCCCACGTGCATCCACGACCAGTCCCACCAGACCGCCGATCGCCTCAACTTTGCCGCCTTTTCCCGGACCTCCCATCCCTAGATCGAAGCGCCGATTGGGTTTGAGTTCCAGGGTTGCGTGTTGTCCCGGCAGCAAGGGCCATATTTCCAATTCACCGTAGTGCGCCTCGACATTGAGCTCGGTTTTGTCTTCGTACGTGATCTTCATTTTAAGGACCGTCTCCCCCGGGCGTGCTTTGCCCACGGGCGAGATCACGGTCCCCAATGAGATCAGCGAGCCGGCATCCAGTGCCGAGGCTGCCGCCAGCGGTTTGATACCTGCGACGGCTCCTAATGCAGGGGCGGCGCGGTTCGTATCCAGCAGTATGGTCGAAATACCCACCGGTTGAATTCCATCAAGTGCCACCAATAGGGCCTGCCCGGGGCGCGGCAGATGGACCATACTCCCTCCGGAGAGGAGAATAGGATCCATCTGGGGCAGCATGCCGGGATATTCGGAAGCCGCTGGCCCCGCATTCCAGGTAGGAAACGCGTTCCTCAATGAACTGCGTAGCATTTCACGCATCACGGCCTGTGCTACCCACAGCTCTTGAGGGTCCTGCGGGACGGTCCAGGGGTGGAGTTCCTGGTTGTAGAGCGTGGCCATAAGGGCTTCTTCTCCCATTTCTTCAGGAATCCAGCGAAGCAGAGCGGCGGCTGTGCGTTTTTCCACCCACGGTAGCGGTCCATAGATCGTCCCCTGCTCACCGTGGACGGACAGGTAAAGCTGGCCGTTGAAACACGCCGCGATGGTTGTGTTTGCTGCGCCGAGGTCAACCCCCAGTACACCGCGCCCTGGGGTCCCCTCACGATGCCAGAGATACTCGATGACCCGACCGAAGGCTGCTGCTGTAGGTTGAACCGGCAGGCGGCTCCAGGCCAGCAATGAGTCCACACCCGGAACTTGCTGCAGGTGCGCTTCGGTAAAGATCTTTTCCAGAAAATCCTGCGCCGGCCCCAGATACTCTGTACTGGCAGTAGGGCGGACGTTGTCCACTACATCGACCTGGGCAATCTCTCCGAGCAACTTTGTGATACTGGCCCGCAAATTGGCGTTGCCGGCGTAGAGAATGCGGGGACGCTGTTCTTCTTCGACCATCGATATGCCCAACGCTATGGCGTCCGCCAATTCCATGACTGGGCGGCTGGCTCCCCCATCAACCCCACCCACCAGGAAAATGGCGTCGGGGGCCATATCCCGCACGGCGCGTGCCCAGGTTTCTTCGGGGGACCGCAGGCTTCCTTCGCGTGATAGGACTGTGTCGATATGTGCATAGGTGCTCGCGGCAGCGCGGTGGGCGCTTTCCAGACTCATCTCACGGACCAGGCCGGCCAGGATCAGGTGCAGGGGCTTTGAAGCGCTCAACAGTACAACAAACGCATCCACGCCCTGTATGCCCTCCCGTGGCGTTACCAGGCGTCCTTCTGTAAAGAGGATGCGGCCTGTGGTTTGTTGGAGGGTCTCCAGCGCGTGGGTAATCCCCGCCGTGATATCTTCCCACGGCGGCTTATCGGTAGTCAGGGCTTCTGCCTGCGCCACAAACCGATAGGTTGCTTCGACTTTTTCCAGAAGCAGCAGTTTGGTGCTGACCGTACCGCAATCCGCGACCAGGATGGATTCGATGGCTTTCTCATCCGCCATATTACATCAGCCCCCCAATGATTGCAGCGAAGAAATTCGCCAGGCTCCACAGGCGGTCGATCAAGATGGTCAAGGCTGAGGTCAATGCCCCTGCAAAAGCCACCGCCAGCGCTACGATCACAAAGGCACGTCCAAAGCGCTGCAGCCACAACAGGACCGGGTATACTTTTTCTCCTGACTTGAGCGCGCGCGGTGAAAACGCTATCAGTGTGGTGCTTGTACCGATCAAGACCAGCAAACCTTCGAGTAAGGTGAGCCCGTTGCCCGTGCTGGCAAATTCGGCGAACGGGGTTCCCGAAGCAAGGGTCTGGGGAATGATGGTGCCTAACAAAGCCCCGGAGATGGCCACCGCGGCACCAACCCCTAGCAGTAAGCCCATCGCGCTGTTGCCTAAGGGCGAAATGCTTGGAATTCCCTTGAGCAGTAACAGTGCTCCCAATATGAGCGGCGGCAAAATGATGGTAATGGGGATCCTTCCTTCCATGCCTGGGAGTAGCCAGTGCTCCCATAAGTAAATCCCGGCAGTCGCAAGTGCATATCCTGTCCCGCTGCCTACAATCAAGGCCAGTACCCAGCGATAGAGGAAATTATCCCCGAATAGATACGTAAAGATCAGCAGCGTGGTAACGGCTGCGATGATGACTTCTGGGGTGAGTTCTGTTTGCATTTTCTTACGCTGTCCCCTTCTTGCCCGCTGCCAGATAGTAGGCCATTCCCCCTACCAGCAGTGCTGCCACGACCCACTGTGAGAGCATCAGTGCATCGAGTTGTAAGCGCATGCTCGCATCAGGAGGCAGACCGCGGGCCTCTCGATAGGCGATTACCCCGGGGAGGCCAACGAGCCACCCTTGATTGCCGCGTGCATCCAAATAGGGTGTCACCAACGGGCTTGCCGACGCACTCAAGCCGGCCCCTATGGGAAGGGGCTTGGCCGATCTGATGGCGTTTTGTTCGGCCCACCAGCGAAGACGATCGGGTCGTGCTGTTACAACAAGCAACAGTCGGGCCTGCTGTGGTTCTGGCGCGGAGTTCAGGAAATCCGCGATGCCGCTGGCTCCTCCTGCAAGGTATCCATGATAGACACTGCTATATCTGCTGCTCAGTAGGTGTTCTCTGTCAGGCGCGTAACTTGCTGAAGTCATCAAGTTCCGGATGAAGTCCTGACCCTCGGGCAGGGTGCTGACCATGACCACGTCAGCTTTACGGTCCAAGAGGTGGTCCAACAGTGTTTCTGCAATCGGCGTCATTTCCCCGGCCTCGGCAGCCCCATAGTCCAGAGCGAGCAGAACGGTCTCTCCTTCTTGCAGGCTCTCGATAGTTTTCTGCAGGGCTGTGACGCCGCCTTGGAGTGAGGCCCCCTGGGGGGCAGGCGGCTGGGCCAGAGGCGTAGGTAGGTATCCCAGGATGGCTGCCAGGATTGTGGCGACCAGGAGAAGGGTAACGCTCAGGCGCAGAAGTGTTTCGGAGAACCCTGGTTGGGATCGTTCCTGAGCTACCGGCCGCTGTACTCCTTTGGGCTGCTCGATCAACTGCTGCCAGAGCTGGGCCTGCTCCACAATGGCTTCCGGGATCTGATCTTTGAATCTGGGTTGGAAATCCGGCGGCATATCGACGAAGGGCAGCACCGGCAGCATCCCTTCAAGGCCGGCCAACGGTCCTTTGACTTCGGGTGCACTTTCTATCACGGCCTTTTCAAAGATATCTGTGGTTTCTCCCCTCAACGCGCCTTCGCCGGGGCGAAGTGTCTGTACCCAATCGGGGATCTCCGCGGCTGCCAGGCTGTCTGTCTCCCTTTTGATCTCGGCATCGCTGGGAGCTTGTTCGGCGGGTAGGGGGCCGGTTCCAGGCGGTCTGAGCTGCTGCAGCCAGGAAGGAACACTGGCTTGCTCTAACCCTTCGGGTACAGCTTCGGCCTCTCCTGAGCCGGAACCTAAATCTTTAAGCCATTCTGGAACCTCAACTTCTTTAGTAGCCTTGCTCTTAGCTGTGAGTGC
>JAVEWB010000228.1:0-4453 GCA_034004765.1 Anaerolineae bacterium | reverse complement strand
AAGCGTTTGGCGAAGAACGGCCAGGGGGGCACCAGTCAGTATTACACACAGGGACTGCGCCAGGCCGCGAAAACGATAGAGGGAAAGACGTCGCTGGGCGCGCAAGACGTGGTAGCGATGTTGGAAACCCTGCTGGGGGCCATCCCCGCAGAGGCGGCCCCACAATCGGGTGGGGCTGCGGAGAGCGTCCTTGATACTGTGGCAGGCCTGGCGTTGAGAAAACAGGCAGAGGCGCAGCCGCAGCCCGTGGAGGAGGCCTTCGATTTGGGAGATGTGGTGGAGCGCCTTCTCCCTGTGGGGATGGCATTGTTACAAGCACGACAGTCAGGAGGTGATTCATCGCAAGCGGTGCAGCAGGCACTGATCCGCGCGCTGTTAGGGGGGCAGGTGCAGCCTCAGCAGACAAGCACGCCGCGGGCAGCCGCGGGCAGTTTGGTCGCGCAGACGATACTGCAGGCGCTGATGGGACGGAAGTAGAGAACGTATCGTTTTAGAGTCTTATCAAAATCAATCAGTTAAATTTTGGAGGGTTACGTAATGGCTGGTGAAACTAAGGAAAAGAAGAGTTTGTTGGACAAGGCACTGGATGCGCTGACCGACCGCGATGAGAAGAAGGCTGCTGCGGAAGCTGCCGAGGCGGCTGCAGCGGCAGCACAGAAGGCGAAGGCCGAAGCTGCTATGGCAGAATCGAAGCGACAGATTGCCGAGGCGCGGGCCGAGGCAGCAGAGCGCAAGGCCAAGGAAGCTGCGGAGAAGATCGAGGCGGAGAAACGTGCTGCCGCGGCCAAAGAGCATGCCGATCGCGTCCGTGAGCAACTGGCGGAACAGCGTGCCGCAGCGCAGGCAGCTAAAGAGGAGGCCGAGAAGCGGACCTACGTGGTCAAATCCGGTGACAGCCTCAGCAAGATCGCCAAGGAGATGTTGGGAGATGCCAACCGTTGGCCGGAGATCTTCGAACTCAACAAGGATATCATCAAGAATCCTAACCTGATCCACCCGAATCAAGAGCTTAAACTGCCCAAGTAAGGGATCAGGAGTCAGGCCCCCTTAGGGATTTCCCTAAGGGGGCTTTGATTTCGCACTCCGAGTGCATTTGTATTGACCCCTATGCAGGAGTGTCTTATACTAGTAGTGTCAGGCTGGGGTAACAAAGATCCTGTCCTTAAGTACCTAAAGTGTTTTATCTGTACTGCTTCGCAGCGCAGATAAAACACCTGGTCCTATGTGAAAGTGTCTGGGGGGGCGAGATGAATGGGTTTGGGGCGGACTACCTGGCAAATTTGACGGCGGAGCTGACGGCGAAAGTGCTGGACGCTGCCGGGCGTAAAGTGGGCGAGAAACTCATTGGCACCGAAGAGATGCAGGCCGTGCGGCGCTGCATCGATGCCGGAGTTTTTGTCCTGCTGGCCCACGCCTCCGGGGCAGAACCGGAGTCCACGGATCTCCTGCAGGAGATCTTCACTGCTTTCTTCGAGGATCCGGTGGTAATCTCCGAGTTGAAGCGCCTGCTGCGCGGGCGCTCGTGGGATCGCGAGGAGCTGCGTGACCTCTTTGCCAGGGCCGGGTATGACGCCGCGACCTTGCCGGAGCTCCGCTTCGAAGAGGGCCTGGATGCCTTCGAGGCCGCGTTCCTCTCTGCTGCCGGTGGCGAGCCCGCGCTGCAAGGGGTGATTCAGACGGGGCATCTGATCGAACAGCTCCACGTGCAGCAGGCCCTGCTGGACGAGGTGAAGAGTGTGGCGGCCAGCCTGCGTGAGCTGAAGTCGGGCGGAGTGGGGATCCGCGGCGGCATGATCCTGGACGGGCAGGGCATTGTGGTCGGGGATTACAGCCAGAGCCACGTCGTGATCAATTACTACGGCCCCACCGATCCGCATGAGAAGGAGCTGCGCCAGGCCTATCTCAACCATCTCTTCGCCGAGGTCAGCCCTCTGGCACTCTCCGGCATCGATCCCAAGGCGGCCAGCGATGCGAAGGCTTCCCTCAACTTGAGCGCGGTCTATACGGCGCTGCTCACGCTCACGCCGGAGGAGTGCGATCGGATGGACCGTGAGGGTTGCCCGGAGAAAGGCGGTCATGAAGCCCGCCGCCTCTCAGCGTTGGAGCATCTGGACGTGCAGCCCCGGCTGGTGCTTCTAGGTGATCCCGGCAGCGGGAAATCCACCTTCGTCAACTTCGTGGCGCTCTGTCTGGCGGGTGAGGCGCTGGGGCGTACGGATGCCAATCTGAGCCGGATGACCGAGCCACTGCCTGCCGAAAAAGAGGGTGAGAGCCCGCAGCCGCAGCCTTGGTCGCACAAGGCGCTGCTGCCGGTGCGCGTGGTGCTGCGCGATTTCGCCGCCCGCGGTCTGCCTCCTGCGGGACAACGGGCGACGGCCAGCCACCTGTACGACTTCATGGAGACGGAGCTGAAGCAGGCGGAGCTGGGTGACTACCTGCCGGTGATGGAGCGCGAGCTGCGTGGATCGGGGGGACTGCTCTTGCTGGATGGGTTGGACGAGGTGCCCGAAGCCGACCGCCGCCGTGAGCAGATCAAACAGGTGGTGGCCGATTTCGCCGCGGCGTTCCCGGCCTGCCGGATCCTGGTCACCAGCCGGACCTACGCCTACCAGCAGCAGGCCTGGCGGCTGCCGGACTTTGCGGAGGCGGTGCTGGCTCCCTTTACCCCCGGACAGGTCCGGCGTTTCGTCGACCATTGGTACGCGCACGTGGCGCAGTTGCGTGGACTGGCCCCCGCGGAGACGCAGGGGCGGGCGGAGCTGTTGAAGCAGGCGATCTTCGCCAGCGAACGGCTGCAAGGACTGGCCGAGCGCCCGCTGCTGCTCACGTTGATGGCCTCGCTGCACGCATGGCGGGGCGGGAGTCTTCCGGAAAAGCGCGAGGAGCTGTACGCCGATGCGGTCGATCTGCTGCTGGATTGGTGGGGACAGCCCAAGACGGTGCACGATGCGGCGGGGAAGGTGGTCGTGGAGCAGCCGAGCCTGGCGGAGTGGCTGCGGGTGGACCGGCAAAAGGTGCGGGCGCTGCTCGAGGCGCTGGCCTATGAGGCGCACGCCGCACAGCCTGCGCTGGTGGGGACGGCGGACGTGCCGGAGGAGTCGCTGATCAACGGCTTGCTGAGGGTGAGCCAGAACCCCGACGTGAAGCTGAAGCGGCTGATGGAGCACCTGAGCCAGCGGGCCGGACTGCTGCTGCCGCGTGGCGTGGGCATCTACACCTTCCCGCACCGCACCTTCCAGGAGTATCTGGCGGCCTGCTATCTGACCGACCACGGTTACCCCGAACAGGTGGCAAAGCTGGCACGCACGGATCCGGATCGCTGGCGCGAGGTGGCGCTGCTGGCGGGGGCCAAATCTGCTCGGGGGAGTGCTTTCGCGCTGTGGGCGCTGGTGGAGCAACTTTGTCTGCCGCTGGATGCCAAACGGCCGCAGGCGATGGCGGATGCCTGGGGGGCACTGCTGGCGGGGCAGGCGCTGGTGGAAAACGCCGCACTGGATCGGATCAGCGACCGGGACCGGCCCAAGGTGGCGCGGGTGCAGGCGGCGCTGGTGCGGCTGATCGAGGGAGGGCGGCTGCCCGCGATCGAGCGCGCCGAGGCGGGGAATGCACTGGCGAAGTTAGGGGATCCGCGCTTCCGGGCGGACGCCTGGTTCCTGCCGGATGAGCCGCTGCTGGGCTTTGTGGAAATTCTGGAGGGGCCGTTCAAGATGGGGGAGGGCGAGGGGGAACACGAGGTCACTCTCCCCACCTATTATATGGGGCGCTACCCGGTGACCGTGGCGCAGTTTGGGGCGTTCGTGAAAGCGGGCGGGTATCGGGAGCCACGCTATTGGGAAGAGGCGCAGGCGGCAGGCGTGTGGAAAGAGGGTAAGGTGAAGGGGTTGTTCGATGATAATCCACGAAGTAAACCTGTGGAATACGCAGAACCTTTTGGACTTTCTAATCATCCTGTGGTGAAAATTACCTGGTATGAGGCGTTAGCCTACTGCCGCTGGCTGACAGAGGTGCTGCGGGAATGGAAGGCTGCGCCTGATGTATTGGCGATACTACTGCGGGAGGAAGGCTGGCAGGTGCAGCTTCCTTCAGAGGGGCAGTGGGAAAAAGCGGCACGGGGAACGGATGGGCGGATTTATCCGTGGGGTGCTACGCCTGATCCTGACCGGGCTAACTATGATGCTACGGGGATTGGGGTAACGAGTACGGTAGGCTGTTTTCCAGGTGGAGCCAGCTCGTATGGGGTCGAGGATTTGAGTGGCAACGTGTGGGAGTGGACTTCAGAGGGAGATGCTGACTTCCGTGTGCTGCGTGGTGGGGCGTTCAATAATAATGAGTGGCTTGTTCGGTGTGCGTGGCGCCGCAGGGACTTTCTGCACCTCCATTACGGCTACTTCAGTTTTCGACCTGTCCTTTCCCCATGTCTCTGATCTCTGACCCTCTGGACTCTGATAGATCG
>JAVEWB010000007.1:0-21560 GCA_034004765.1 Anaerolineae bacterium | reverse complement strand
GCACGCAGGCCCTGAAGGCCCAGGGTCATCAACCCCAAAGCCAGCGGGCGCGCCAGCAACATGAGCACCGCCAGCGCGATACCCTCAACCCGCTCTGTTCCCAGAGCTATCAGCATCGCCCCATTATCGACCAACGTTGCATATCCGACAAGACGACCCAGCCTTCGTTGTGCAGCCGCTAAGATTCCACCACCCAGCATCATGACCAGCCCCAGGCCTGTAAAGAGCATACCCAAGGGGATCTGGCGGCCCAACCAGGGATACGTTTCGAGGTAGTTCAGAAGCATAAACCACACCGTGCCCAGGTTCACCGTAAAGATAAATGTCGCCACAGGGGGAGACCCATCGGTAGCTACGGTGGAGAGCCAGCTTTGGAAAGGTACAGCTCCAAACAAAATCGCAAATGAAACATTGAGAAGGACGGCGGAGACCGCCAGCAGTCCAAAATCGTTCGGAAAAATGGCAAACAGGTCCAGGAGCAACTGCGTGATCATCAAGCCGGGCAATGCCAGCGTGGCATAAGCCATATACCTCAGACCGCCACTGGCACTTCCCCCGGATTCATGGAGAGGAAAGACTGTCAAGATTGCAGCCATCTCCACCAGCAGCGCCGCGTAGACCACCTGCACAACCAATAAGGCGCCTGCCAGCAGCGCCACAATGATCAGCCCTATAGGGAAAAAGTTAGAATGGGGCAGCAAACGCCAGGCAACCACAAACAGGGCCGCCGTTGTGAAAAACAAGAAAGCAATGGCCAGGCGATCCGCAGGCTGTATAACCAACTGCCGTCCTAAGATCACCAACGGGCTGCCCATATCCACCCGCACCAGGATAAGACGCCAGGGCGTATCTAAAGGCAAAAATGCCACAAGCGCACCCACCAACGCAGCCGTCGCCGCCCCCAGAGCAGCGGAAACCGTCGTCCAGCGGCGTAAGGCTTGGAGGATTCCCGAGACAATGAAGGGAATGCCCAGAACAAGCAATGGGCCGGGGATTGTCATTCAGTGACCTCCACCACGGTTAGATAAGAGATTGCCAGTCCCAGCAACAAATTGACCATCACCAGCAGCCCGGTCACCAACAGGCCGGGGTCCTGTGCAGAGTAAAAGATATCCAATGCGGCCAGCAGGTTCAAGGCTCCGCCGCCTACCACAACGGGGTCCTCTTCCGTGCCGATGAACAGCACGGCCAGGACCACCAAAAAGAAACAGGCCAGAGCCAGTTCCGTCGAGACAAAAGGCAGCGTATACCGCTGCGAAGCCAATATGGCCACCAGTGTGATCAAAATCAAGGAGAGAACACGAAACGGCAAATCGGCGGCCCAGTGAAACTGTGAGAGAGGCTGAACCCCGGCCTCCTGTCGAATACGAGCACTCAGATAAAGCGCCCCGCAGACTAACCAGCCAACCATCATTTTCAGCAGCGCCATCTCTGGCCGATCGGCAAAAACCCGGGCAAACAAGATGCCAATGAAAAAGTACTGCGTCAGGAAAGCAAGCAGGCGAATGCGCCATTCCGCAACAAGGTAAATCACAGCACCGGCCAGAAAGACACCCCAAACAGCCGGGCCAGAGAGCCACGAAGAAAGGCTGTTTATCAAAAAGACTAACGGGCTCATTGGTTCACCACCACCAGGAGCGCAATGAGCAACGCCAGGAGTGACCAAAGCAGTGCGCCACGACCCTCAACAACCGCTGACACAATGCGAACAATACTCAACAGGTGCTCCAATCCCTGCCACAGGGCACGATAAAGCCAGGCCAGGTCCAATAAATCCACAACCGGCCGTATTCCTTGCAACCATGCAGCTACTGAATCTCCCTTCCAAACCAGTGCACAGGCGGCCGCGAGCGCTATCAGCCACAAGAGAGTTCCCAGCCATGAAAAAGGAGCCAGGCCTCCCATGGAAAGTGCCCACAGCAGCCCGCCCAAAGGCATGACAAAGCCGATGAACAGAGCTGCCTGCTGCCAGGACCAGGCAGGAGTGATTTGAGCCTGCTGGCGAAGATGCAGCTCCCGCAGCATACCCGCCCCCATGAAGGCCCAACCAACCACAAGCACCAGGCGCCATACCCAAGGGACTGCCATCAGCGACGCTCGATAAAGTTCTCCTAAGGGTGATGGCGGTGCCCCGAGCAGGCAAATCACGGCCAGCCAACCCGGCCAGGACCAGAAAATCGCATGAGAATCATGGCCACGGGAGAGAAAGATCAGTGTCCAACCGGCGAGCCAGGCAGTCATTGCCGGCAGGACCAGAGCGGAGGCCCCCATCGCGGTGGCCCCGGCCACAATCCCCCCTAACATCGCGTAGCTGCACCACAAGAGTGCCCGCCACCCCTGCTCACACCAGGCACGTACCGCCAGAAAAAGAAGTGAAACAGCCCCGGGGATCGCTACCCACGAAGGGACACCTTCGACACCGGGGAGCTTAAGGATCCGGGCAAGCAGCCCTATTCCTAACACCGGTCCTATCGCCGAAACCATGGTCAGAGTACCAAATGACCCAAGACGACGTGGTAAGATAATCTGGAAAGGGTAGACACCAATGCGCAACAGAGCCGCGCCTGAAAGCAGTGCAAGAATGGCCGGTGTGGGCCACATAAGCCACCACAGCGCACTTATCCCGCCGCGTTCCAACAAAAGAGAGACCACCCACAACAAGAGAGAGGCCACGCCATGCAGGGCCAGCCCAAACGTGGCGCGCTCGCCGACGCCGCCAGAAAGCAGCCGTGCCACACCCCAGAAAAGATCAAAAGCTGCCCAGGCAGCCAGCACGGTTAACAGAGAGCCTCCCGAAATGGAAAGCCAGGTCGTCAGCAATGCAAAGAGTACCAGGGCCCCGGAAAGGGGAAGTGCCGGACGTACCTCGACAGCCTCCACCCACCCTATACCACTCAACACCAGTCCCAGCACGAGCCCTAAAAACCAGATATCAGGCGACATCGCCAGCAGGATTTGCCCCCCCAGAACACTGGAGGGAAGCCATACAGAGAAGACCCACTGGCCATCTTGGGGAAGGAGCAACCAGATAAGCGTCAAGAACGACAGCCACGCTGCTGTCATCGGCTTATGCCACGCCTTCAAATTGGGAATCAGTTCAATCCCCAGCAGCAACAAGATGCCGGTCAGACCTGTATAGACCAAAAGTGGGTAAAAATATTGCATGAAAGACTCCAAACAAGCATTCTAACACATAAAGCCTTTGTGACAAGCTTTTTACAAAAGCATCAGGGCCCTTACCTCTCAGCGCGCGCTACCCGTCAGTTTTTCATCGTCTCTGACAGAGAGGTAAACAGCGCAGTCGCGCCCCCCTTTGCCGTTCTTAAAATTTTCTTTTGATGAGTTTGCATGCACTGAGAAACCATTTATACTAAAAAAGTATTGCAACTTGCCTCACAAAGGCAAGACGAGCGCATCGAATTTGCAAGGGCCTCATTGACTTGCATCTCTGTTACGGTAGAATAACATGGATTCAAGCGAGAGGGAGAAAGGCATTATGGAGTCAACCATCCTGAATGATCGCTATCGCATTGTAGAGCTGGTAGGAACCGGCGGCATGGCCACAGTCTATCGCGGCCATGATTTGCTGCTTGATCGCCCCGTGGCCATCAAAGTCCTGCGGGAGCCTTACGCCAGCGACCCCGCTTTCCGTGATCGCTTTCTGGAAGAGGGCCGGGCAGCCGCGCGGCTGGATCATCCTAATATTGTACACATCTACGATGTGGGCACGTATAACGATCAACCCTATCTTGTCATGGAAATGGTCAAGGGGGAAGACCTCAAGACCCTCATTCATCGAGAAGGCCCGCTTGCGGTTTCCCAAGCGTTGAAACTGGCCAGACAAATCTGCGCGGGTGTCGGCAGCGCCCACCGTGCCGGTATCGTACACTGCGATCTGAAGCCACAAAACATTCTGGTCACCGCAGAAGGCGAAGTCAAAGTCGCGGATTTCGGCATCGCCCGTGCATTTCAGCAAGAGCAGCCCAAAGAGGAAAAAGAGCAGTTCGTCTGGGGCAGCCCACATTACATCTCCCCCGAACAGGCAGCCGGGGAAGCCCCCGTGCCCGCCTCGGACGTCTACAGCATTGGCGTGATCTTGTACGAGATGCTCACAGGGGTCCCGCCCTTTCACTCAGAAGATCCCAACGAGTTGGTCATCAAACACCTGCGTGAGACTCCGCTGCCAATGAGTTCCTTGAACCCCCGCATTCCGCCACAACTCGAATGGCTTGTCAGCAAAGTGCTGTCCAAAGAGCGGACCAATCGTTACCGCAATGCCGATCAATTTGGGATAGCCATTGAGGAATACACGCGGCAAGGGGAAGAACTCACCATCATCCAACCAGTGGCCCCCAGTATAACGCCTCCGCCATCGGCAAAACTCCCGCCGCATCCGGAAAGCCTGGCCGGTGTCCCGCACCCTGCCCATCCAGCGGGCCAGAATGCAGAACCGGAAGATGAGGTAACAGGTCCGGACTGGCTGCTCCTGGTCCTGTTAGGGGTTGCCGCCGCCGCCGTCCTGGGCCTCATTCCCCTGTGGTGGTATGTCTATCATGTCTATACGACGCCCGTCCTCCCGACTGCGTCAGGAACCGTACAACCCACTTCCACGACTACACCTGCAGGAGAATTGGTTGGTGTCCCCAATCTCATGGGATTGAGCGCACCCGATGCCCAAAAGTTGGTTGAAAGCTACACGCTGCAACTGGCAATTCTAGGTGAGCGCGAAGCCACCGGTAGTCTCCCAGGCACCATTCTGGAGCAAACCCCCGGTGCAGGCACCCAAGTTCCCATCAGCACAACCATCAACGTAGTCCTGGCCGCAGGGAAAGCCTTTACCCTCCCCGATCTCAACGGATATCAAGCCAGCCAGATTGTCCCCAACCTGGAAGCACAGGGATTGATCATCGTCCAGGAGACAATCTGGAGTACAGAGGCACAAGGTAACATTTTGAGTCAGGATCCGGCGGCAAGCAGCGAGGTGAAGGCTGGCAATACTCTTACACTCACCCTGAGTGGAGGCCCAAACTACCCTATCCCGCTCCAGGTGAATCTGAATGGCATGATGATGCTCGAAGAAGCAGTTGTGCCTCAGAGTGCCTTCAAACCCGGCGACATCGTGCCGGTCACACTGCGGTGGCGTGCCCTCCGAACAGTCGATCAATCATACACCGTTTTTGTCCACCTCTTTACGGATGATCTCAGTACCCTGGCGGGACAACATGACAGCATCCCGGTCAATGGATTAAGCCCCACCAATGCCTGGAAAACAGGGGAAATTATCGCCGATCCCCATCAGGTCAAGATTGCGTCCGATGCCGCCTCAGGGACCTATCAGATCCGGGTAGGACTATACAGCAGTGACGGGCGGCTGCAGGTCATCGATTCAGGGCGTACCCAGGTTATTGACAACAGCATCCTGGTCACCCGCGTGGAAATTGCACCGTAAACGACGCGGCTCTTCACCACAGCCACACACAGCGTTCAAACCCTGTAGACAGGCACAAAACTCCTGCCTACAGGGTTTGTCAGACTATGCGCCCAACTACAGAAAGAAGCCCTGATTGCCCTAGCAGTTTCTCCGCTGCTAACGAAACGCTAATGTTTCTGTGGTATAATCATTTACGATATCCTCTTATGACAAATATGACGTTGAAGGAGCAGAGAGGGAAAAGCAGGAGGTTTCATGAAAAAACAAGGTAATAACAGTCCCTTCATCTACATCATCTTGATCGCCGCGGTCCTCTTCCTGGTCTACAATTCTTTTGGAGAGAATGACCCTGGCCCGGATCTGCCGTTACAGACCCTGGTATCAGAGATTAACGCCGAAAAAGTAGAGAGCATTGCCGTACAAGGAAATGATCTTCGTGTCACATACACCAATGGGAATGTGGCCATTTCGCGCAAAGAGCCTGAGTCTACGACGATCGAACAGCTCCTCTCCCTCGGCGTTGAGGAAGAGAAACTGCAAGATGTGACGGTTACCGTCGAATCACCAACCGACTGGACGGCACTCTTCAGCATAGGAGGGACGCTGCTAGGGATCATTGCCTTAGGCGTAGTGGCCTACCTCTTTATTCGGCAATTCCAGGGCGTCAACAACCAGGCAATGTCCTTCGGAAAAAGCCGCGCACGGATGTTCAGTGGGGACCGCCCCACTGTGACCTTTGACGATGTTGCCGGTATAGAAGAATCCAAAGAGGATCTAAAAGAGATCGTAGAGTTCCTCAAAGAACCTGAAAAATTCATCAAACTGGGAGCGCGCATTCCAAAAGGTGTACTATTGATGGGCGCACCCGGGACCGGGAAGACACTTCTGGCCAAAGCCGTAGCCGGCGAGGCAGGCGTCCCCTTCTTCAGCATCTCAGGTTCTGAATTTGTGGAGATGTTTGTAGGCGTTGGGGCCAGCCGCGTACGCGACCTGTTCGATCAGGCCAAGCGCCACAGCCCCTGCATCGTCTTCGTCGACGAGATTGATGCGGTAGGACGCTACCGGGGCGCCGGGCTAGGTGGCTCCCATGACGAACGCGAACAGACCCTCAACCAAATCCTTGTAGAAATGGACGGTTTCGACACCGACACCAACGTCATCGTGATGGCGGCTACCAACCGGCCCGATATTCTCGATCCGGCACTCCTCCGCCCCGGACGTTTCGACCGACGGGTGGTCTTAGATCAACCTGATATCAAAGGTCGCGAAGGAATCTTCCGCGTCCACAGCCGCGGCAAGCCGCTCGACCCCGATGTGGATCTGAGCATCCTGGCGCAGTCAACTCCCGGGTTCGTAGGGGCCGATATCGAAAACACCGTCAACGAAGCCGCCATCCTGGCAGCACGCCGGGTCAAGAAAACCATCGGTATGTCCGAATTCCAGGATGCGATCGAACGGGTCATCGCCGGGCCGGAACGCCGCAGTCGTATCATCTCCGACGAAGAACGACGGGTCTTTGCCTACCACGAAGCAGGGCATGCGATTGTAGCCCACGTCCTGCCCAAATGTGATCCGGTGCGCAAGATCTCCGTCGTCGCACGCGGCATGGCCGGTGGGTATACGCTCACCCTGCCCGAACAAGATCGCTACGTGATGCCCCGCAGCAAGATGGAAGACGACATGGCCTATGGTCTGGGTGGCCGAGCTGCAGAGGAAGTCATCCTTGGCGAAATCAGCACCGGAGCTTCCAACGACCTGGAACAGGTGACCAAAATTGCCCGATCGATGGTCATGCGTTACGGCATGAGCGAAAAACTGGGACCGCTGGTCTACGGGAAGAAAGAGGAACTGGTCTTCTTAGGACGGGAGATCGGGGAGCAGCGTGACTACAGCGAAGCCATGGCGCAGGAAATCGACTCCGAAGTACAGCGGCTTGTGACAGAAGCCTATGCCAAGGCCAAAAATGTCATCAGCGAGTACCGTGAGAACATGGAGCGTGTGGTCAATCATCTTCTGGAACGAGAGACGCTCTACACCGAGGAATTTCTGGCTGCGTTCGAAGATCGTCCGCTTCCTGAACCACAGAAGAAAAATGGCAACGCACCTAAAAGCCGACCGGTAGCCAAACCCGCACCTGCTGCCGCCTGACCCTTATTACACCCATGAGCACGGCGCTCCTTATGCAAAGGAGCGCCGTGTTTCATGCCTCTAAACTTGCACAAATGATTGGCTATGGTATAATGCTCCAGCTTGTGGAGAGGTTGCATAGTCCGGCCTAATGCGCGCGCCTGGAGAGCGCGTGAGCCGCAAGGCTCCGTGGGTTCAAATCCCACCCTCTCCGCCAATAAAGACAGCCCCCTTTTACAGAAAAAGGGGGCTGTTTTTGTTGCCGTGGCTCCACCTCCAGGCCTAATAAAGCAAGCCCAGAAATTCCTCCGGCGTCAAAGCGCCGAAATAGGGCGTGAGATCAACCTCCTGCAACACAGCCGCCAAGCTTTCTCGGTCGTATCGCTGCCCGATGAAATACGCCTCCAGTTCTCCGATGTCGCTCTCCCCAAAGAAGTCACCGTAAATCTTCAAAGCGCGGATCAGCCCATTCTGCACATCGATCCGCACATCGACCTCGCCGGAAGGAAAGCGCTGGGTCTTTTGCACATTGAATTCGGGTGACTTACCGAAATTCCACTCCCAGCGCGCATAACGGGCAGCAGAGAGTTCACGAATCACCTCCCAATCCTTCTCCGTCAGCACGTAAGAAGGCACAGGCGACTCACCCGCAAAGATCCCTTCCAGAAGCAACTGCCTGAAGGCATAGATGTCCAGCTCGTGGTCCAGGAATTCACCGATGTTAGCCACGCGGCTGCGCACTGACTTCAAGCCCTTGGAAGCTATTTTCCCCTGCCTCACGTTCAAAGCCGCAACGACCTGCTCAAGGTCGGTGTTAAGCAGAAGGGTCCCGTGACTGAGCATCCGAGACCCACTCCGATACTGTGCATTTCCGGAAATCTTCCGTTCGCCGACCAGGATATCATTCCGACCACTCAAATGGGCATCTACCCCCAGCCCCTGCAACACATGAACGACCGGATCGGTAAACTTGCGGAAGTTCTGGAAATTTCCCGCGGCATACTGCGTGATGAAACTGAAGTTTAAATTTCCCAGGTCGTGGTAGACAGCCCCCCCACCCGACAAACGCCGCACCACGTGAATGCCGTGATCCTGAACGTAGTCGGCATTGATTTCCTCGAGCGTGTTTTGGTTCCTGCCAATGATGATGGACGGCTCATTGATATAGAAGAGCAGGAAATCGTCCTCGACGTCAAAGTCCCGCAGCAGATGCTCTTCGATCGCCAGGTTAATCCTCGGATCGGTGATCTTTTGGTTATCGACAAATAACATAATGCCCCCGGATGGTTTGTCAAACAAGACGATATAACAAAACAGCATGTGGCGTTGTTGTTTCCACATGCTGTTTCATCTCACCCACCAGCTCTATGCAGGGCTAATCGCCGCCCAGGTAGGATTCTCGAACGTGAGGATTTTCCTCCAGCTCTTTCGACGTACCTTCTAACTGAACGGTCCCTGTCTCCATCACATAGCCGCGATTGGCCACGGAAAAGGCCATATGCGCATTTTGCTCAACCAGGAGAATCGTGACACCCTGTTCATTGATCTCCCGGATGATGTCGAAGATCTCCTCCACCAGGATCGGAGCCAGGCCCATCGAGGGTTCATCCATCAGCAAGAGCCGCGGCTTGGCCATCAAAGCACGGGCCACCGCCAGCATCTGCTGTTCACCACCGGACAGCGTGCCGCCCGTCTGTGCCACACGCTCTCTGATTCTGGGGAACAGTTGGAAAGCCCGTTCCATACTGGCCTGAATCTCTTGCTTATCCTTACGGGTGAAAGCTCCCATTTCCAGGTTCTCACGAACCGTCAGCGGCGCAAAAATACGGCGGCCTTCCGGCACCTGCGTGATTCCCATACGCACAATCACATCAGTTTCAACAGTGCTGATATCCTGGCCGTCATAAATAATCTGACCGCTATCCGGCTTAAGAAGGCCGGAAATGGTTTGCAGCGTCGTGGATTTACCGGCACCATTGGCGCCGATCAAGGTCACAATTTCACCCTCATCCACATGAAACGAGATCCCATGCAAGGCGCGGATTGCACCGTAGGATACAGAAAGGTCTTTGACTTCTAATAGTGCCATAAGAAAGCCTCCTACTTTAACGTCGCAGCCTGACGGCCCAGATAGGCTTCCACCACCTGCGGGTTGTTCCGCACCGCTGCCGGAAGGCCGCGGGCAATCACAGCACCGAAGTCCATCACAGTCAGCCACTCGCAGATGTTCATGACCAGGCGCATGCGGTGTTCAACCAACAAAATCGTCAGGTTAAAGCGATTATGGATGAAGTGGATCAACTCCATAAGCTGGTCGATCTCCTGCGGGTTCATGCCCGCGGCAGGCTCATCCAGGATCAACAACTGGGGACGGGTAGCCAGTGCGCGCGCAATCTCCAGTCGACGCTGCAAGCCATAAGGAAGACTCCCGGCAATGTCCCCCTGGCGATCTGCCAGGCCGAAGATATCCAGGAACTCCTGCGCCTCCTCCGCCATTGCCACTTCCTTACTATGAAAGTGTTTGTTGCGCACAATGGAATCAACCAGGCTGTACCCTGCATGGGGATGGTAGGCAATGCGGACGTTATCCAACACCGTCAATTTGGAGAAAAGGCGGATATTCTGAAAAGTCCGTGCAATCCCCATTTGAATGATCTCATGCGAGGGCAGCCCTACCAGCTCCATATCCCTGAAGCGGATGCTTCCTTCAGAAGCGCGATAGACCCCGGTAATCAGGTTAAAGATCGTCGTTTTGCCAGCGCCGTTAGGGCCAATCAGGCCCGCCAGTTCTCCCTCGCGCAAAGTAAGATCAAAGTCGTATACCGCGCGCAGGTTGCCAAAGAAATGGGTAATCCCCGTGAGTTCCAAAACAGTCGGCCGTGCTTCGGCTTCCGCTGATAAACCTTCAGGTCGTCCGCTCATTCCGCCACCTCCTCCACAGCCGGAGCTGCAGCTTTTTTACGCAGGGGGGGTAAAGCCTGCCGCAAGAAGGGAATCTCATAGTGTCCAAAAAGTCCTTCGGGCCGCAGAAGCATCATAATCAACAACACAAGCGGATACACGACAAAGCGCCAGGTTTCAAATCCCTGCGGCAGGTAAAGCCGCAAAGCACCTTCCAGCAGCAAAATCCAAAGGAATCCTGTAAAAAGGGTCCCGGTCATGCTTCCCAGTCCTCCAAAGACCACGATGATCAATGGGTTGAAAGACTGAATGAAGTTGAAGGACTGAGGGTGGAGAAAAGCCAGATCATGCGCACGAATACCACCGGCCAGACCGGCAAAAAAGCTCCCGACCACGAACGCAAGGATCTTAGCCTGAGCGACGTCAATGCCCACCAACTGCGCCGCCCGCTCATCCTCACGCACGGCCAGAATGGAGCGCCCCGTGCTGGAATGCAGCAGGTTGCGCATGACCAGCACCACAAACAACAAGCACAAGAAAACCCAAGGCCAGGTCGTCCATTGAGGAATACCAACCATACCGCGGGCGCCCTTCATTTCCGCGAAGGGCAAAATCGTATCGGTATTATCCAGCAGCACTTTGACGATGATTGTAAAGCCCAGGGTCGAGATGCCGAAGTAATCAGAGCCCAGTTCCAGAACCGGGATACCGAAGAGGTAGCTGGCGATTCCTGCCAGGGCCGCTCCCCCCAGGAGTGCAAAAAAGAACACGACCTGCTGTCCAATCACGTCAGGCAAGGCACCAATAGCCCCCATAACTACCGGACCAAGTACCGGAACCATCACAGTCACCGCAACCCAAAAAGCCAGCACAGTCACCAGCAAGTAGGTCAAAAAGCGAGTCATCACGGTCAAGCCATAGAAACGACTCAGGAAGGCAGAGAGAGCAGCATACAGGCCTACAACCAGCAGCGAACCAAAGAATACCACCACCAGGGCCGAAGGATCACCGTGAACCCAACGATAGGTCACATCAGCAGAAACATAGGCCCCAATCGCGTAGAAACCATACTGCCCCAAGGAAAACTGCCCATTAAATCCGTAAATCAGGTTCAGGCCCAGGGCCAACATGGACATGGCCCCACCCCAGAAGATGATGCCGCGCCAGAAGTTATTCAGCAGGCCGGCACTGAGCAATATCTGCACGACAAGAAAAATCACCAGGCTGCCCAAAAAGAAATAGCCGGTTGAGCTTTTCAAACGACTCAACATAGTACGCCTCCCCCTACACCTTCTCGCCGGGTGGCTCGCCGAAAATACCCTGCGGCCACACCAGGAGAACAATGATTAAAAGCGAGAATGAGATTGCATCACGCATTGGCGTGGAGATGAAGCCAGCAGCCAACACCTCTGCCTGCCCCATGATCAAAGAACCGACCAATGCACCGGGAATGCTTCCGATCCCCCCCACTACTGCAGCTACAAAAGCTTTGAGGCCGGGGATGATCCCCATCAGATGGTGCACCTGCTTAAAAGAGGTAGCATAGAGCACGCCCGCTGCTCCGGCGAGCCCGCCCCCCAAAGCAAACGTGGCGGTAATCACGTTGTTGACATTGACCCCCATCAATCGCGCAGCAGGTTTGTCATAGGCAGAAGCCCGCATGGCCTTTCCCAGGATCGTCCGATTGACCACATACTGCAACGCCACCTGGAGTAAGATCGAGCTGGCCATAATCACCAGCATCACGTTCGAAACAGAGAGATCCCAGATCTTCCCATTGGTCGTGATCTTGACACCGGCGAGTGTCAGCACGACTGCGGCGAAGCCGCCAAGCATCACGCCGAACTGGAGCAAGGGGTGCTTCAACCACTCTTTAGCCTGCACGTTGCCACGGCGCGCCATCAGATTAAAGACGAGTGTGGCTCCCAAAGAGAGTGCGAACAAACCCCATGCCGCCCCAATGAGCACAGGTGAAACCATCCCCGCAGAGAAGACGGCCACCTCAAAAGGTCGCTGATACGTAATGTAGTTATTGGTGTAGACAAAAGGCAGCCCACCAAAATATTCCAGGAAGAATGAGACGCCAATTGCGGTGATTAGCGCAGCAATACGAGGCTTATCACGCAAAGGGCGGTAGGCAAAGCGCTCCACGATAACCGCCAGGGCAGCAGAAACGACCATGGCAATCAAAATGACCGACACCGTACCCAGCACGATGACCGCACCTTCAGGCATGCCAGGCCATATTTGAGCAGGCCAGCGATGAAGATTCAATGAGGAAACAGCATAAAAACTGGTAAACGCCCCCACCATGAACACATCACCATGGGCAAAGTTGATCAGCTTCACGATACCGTAGATCATCGTGTAGCCCAGGGCAATAAGCGCATAGATAAATCCTAACTGTAGTCCATTCAACATCTGCTGCACAAACACGGACGGGTTATCCCACAAGGCTTGCCCAAGTGTGTAAATCACAAACCCCAGAAAAAGCGCAAACAGGCCCTGGCTGATGCGGTTCAAGAAGGCACCATTACGGCGATTCAAGGCCGCACTTACAGCTTGAGGCTGAGCTTGTAGATTTTCCATATATGGCCTCCTCTAAAATCCACAGAATAAAGGCCAGGGCGCAACACCTGCATCTGTGCGCCCTAGCCTGACACTCATGTTTGGAAACTACGGTGCAATCGTATTGATGTAAGAGATGTTACCATCCTTAACTTGCAGGATCACGGCAGATTTCACAGGGTTGTGGAATTCATCGTAGGAAATATTGCCGGTCACCACGGGGAACTCCCCACTTTCCGCCGCCTTCGCGACGGCCGCAGGATCGTCCGTACCCGCCTTTTCAATGGCCATCAGCATGATGGTTGCAGCATCGTATCCCAACGTGGCAAACGCATCAGGAGCTGTGCCGTACTTTTCCTGATACTTCTTCACGAAATCCTGCACTTCAGGACGCGGGTCTTCCGCCGAATAGTGGTTGGTGAAATACCCACCATCGACAGCCGCCCGATCGAGATCAGAAGAATCCCAACCATCGCCGCCCATCATCACAGCGGTAACGCCCTTCTCGCGCGCCTGAGCCGCGATCAGGTTAACCGTAGAGTAGTAATCGGGGATGTAGAGAATATCAGGGCTGGCATCCTTGACCTTGGTCAGAATTGCAGAGAAGTCCTGATCCTCACCCGTATAGCTCTCCCAAACGACAACCTCACCGCCATTGGCCTCAAAGGAGTCACGGAAGTACTCTGACAGACCACGGACATAGTCGTTACCCTGATCCAGCAAAACGGCAGCCGTCTTGGCACCCAGGTTCTCCGTGGCAAATTTCGCAGCCACCGTCCCCTGGAAGGGATCGATGAAGCAAGCGCGGAAAATCAGGCTCTTGGTCTTACCAGCTTCGTCAACGGTTACATTCGGGTTCGTCGAAGGACCCGTAATCTGGAAAACGCCCTTGGCCATCGCTACTTCAGAGACAGGGATCGAGGCACTGGAACAAACTTCACCGATGATAAACTTCACGCCGTCCTGGTCGATCACCTTGTTCGCCGCACTTACAGCAGCCTCAGGGCTGCACTGGCTGTCCTCGGTCACGACCTCAATCTGCCTGCCCAGTACACCACCGCTGGCGTTCTTGTCCTCGATAGCCAGCATCGCGCCATTGTTAATGGACTGACCAAACGTCGCCACATCACCACTCAAAGGGCTCAAGAGTGCGATTTTGATCGTTTCGCTCTTAGCACCCCCGCCACATGCCGGCAAAGCCACCAGCAGCATCAATCCAACCACTAACCAAAGAACACGCTTGTACATGATTCTCCTCCAAACTGAATTTTTGTGACTCCAAACTGGGACCCTGAAAACAACGACTCGTACTCCCTCATACAGCAATGAAACTGCAAAGATTGACTCATTCTAACAAAAAAACACTTCGTGTCAAATAATGCACCCTCACGGCTCTTAAGAAAATTCCCTTATTTTAGCAGAGAGAGGGCTGAGGGACCCCCTGTCCCTCAGCCCTGAAAAAGGGATCCGGACAGAAACCCGACTAGGGCGCAATGGTATCGATGTAAATCACATTACCACCACTGACCTGCAGCATCGCTGCGGCCTTCACGGGGTTGTGGGATGCATCGTAGGAGATGTCGCCGGAAACGACCGGGAAGCTCCCCGTCTCCACGGCCTTGGCTACTTCAGCCGGTTCAGCCGACTTAGCATTCTCCATACCCTGGAACAGGATATTCGCGGCATCGTAGGCCAGTGTCGCCAGAGCATCGGGGACCGAGCCATACTTTTCCTGATACTTCTTCACGAAGTCCTGCACAACGGGGCGCGGATCATCCGCGGAATAGTGGTTGGTGAAATACCCACCATCGACGACGGTGACATCGAGATCAGAGGAATCCCAGCCATCGCCACCCATCATCACCGCGGTAACACCCTTCTCACGTGCCTGAGCCGCAATCAAGTTGACCGTGGAGTAGTAGTCCGGCAGATACAGGACATCAGGGCTGGCGTCCTTGACCTTGGTCAGAATCGCGGAGAAGTCCTGGTCCTCGCCTGTGTAGGTCTCCCAAACGACAACCTCACCGCCCCCCGCCTCGAAGGCATCACGGAAGAACTCCGCCAGGCCGCGAACATAGTCATTCCCCTGATCCAGGAAGACTGCAGCAGTCTTGGCACCCAGGTTCTCCAGAGCAAACTTCGCGCCCACCGTTCCCTGGAAGGGATCAATAAAGCAAGCGCGGAAAATCGTACTCTTGGTCTTTCCAGCCTCGTCAACGGTCACACTGGGGTTTGTCGAAGTAGGAGAGATCTGAAAAATGCCCTTGGCCATTGCAACCTCAGATATGGGAATCGAGGCACTGGAGCAGACCTCACCGATGATGAACTTCACACCGTCCTGGTCGATGACCTTGTTAGCAGCGCTGACAGCCGCCTCGGCACTGCACTGGCTGTCCTCGACAACCACCTCGATCTGCTTACCCAGCACGCCGCCTTTGGCATTCCACTCCTCGACCGCCATCATAGCGCCATTGCGAGTGGACTCACCAAAGGTGGCCACATCACCACTCAAGGGGGCCAAAATAGCGATCTTCACAGTTCCGCTGCCGGCGCCACCGCCGCAAGCCGGGAACGCCACTAGAACCAGAATCATGAGCAAAAACCAGAAATATCGTGTACGCATTGCGCTTCTCCTCCTTCGGAAAGTAGCATAACTTGAATACACTGACAACAATTGACCTCTCATCTGTCCTGTTGTACTATTTCGTTACTCATCCACCTCCTTGGCTACATACTCGCGTGACTTGGGGAAATGAACTCTCCTCTTGCAGGAGTAGTCACACACATTCAACATTGTAACAAAAAAGACGCGTAATGTCAAATTTGACGGGGCACAAAAACCCGCTATAATGTGACAAATATCATATCTGTCATTTTCAAGGAGTTGACTGATGATGAATCGCCGACCATCCCTCATAGTACTTCTGGCTTTGCAAGTGGTGGCTTTAATTGTTTATCCGCCTTCCTTTTTCGATACCGCTGCGCAAGCAGCCGTCCTGCCCCCTATCTTTCTCCTCCTCATGCTGCTGGCCCTTATAGGCATGAACACCGGCACGCTCACCCCCATATTGGGTCGGGTCTCACTGGTCTTTATACAGGGCATTAACCTCGTGATCCGGCTGATGATGCTGTTCCCCAACCTGCTAAACCCGGATGGGAGTTGGGATATCGCCTTCCTTATTGCCGAATTTGTGGGATTAGGGCTCTCATGGTATGTCATTAATCAGATGGAAACCCGCCCGGTCAATACGCTGCTGCTGCGCCAACAGGGAGCCTGATGCTATCGGATGCCGGTGTGTGCTACCGGCAGGTTGACAAAGTATCACTTTGCATTACAATGCCTCTGGCTAGTGGATAGGGCCGCATGTCTTATCGATGCGGCCCTTTAAATTGAAGAGTCTCTGCTTGGCAGAGTGATAAGATCCATTGAGAGTGATCTATACAGACGCATTGGATGATATGGAGGAAAAATTATGGGACAATTAGAACTACAAGCCGCTCCCCGCGCCATTACCGGCAAGCACGTCAAGCAGTTGCGGGCGGAAGGCTTAACCCCTGGTGTCATCTATGGGCATGGCATTGAACCCATCGCTCTGCAATTTGACGCACGCCAGCTCGAACACATGGCCAATCGGGCCAGCAGCAGCAGCCTGATCAAAGTAAACGTTGAAGGGACCAAACAGCCCTACACTACCATCATCCGCGATCTGCAGCGAGATGTCATCAAGCAAACAGTGATACATATCGATCTTCAGGCATTGAGCATGAAGGAGAAGGTGCGTCTGGACATTCCGCTTGCGCTCATTGGGGAATCACCGGCCGTGAAAACTATGGGGGGCATCTTATTCCAACAGCTCGCAGAAATTGCGGTGGAAGGTCTCCCCATGGATCTCGTTCCTGTTATTGAGGTCGATATCTCGATCCTTGATGAACTTGGACAGGGGATAACGGTTGGAGATCTCGCCGTGCCGCACGGCCTTGAGATTATGACCGATACCAAAGAACTCATTGTACAGGTCACAGCGCCTGGGGTTGCTGAGGTCGAGGCAGGTGCAGCAGCAGAAGAAGAAACGGACAAAGAGGTCGAAGTCATTACCAAGGCCAAAGTTGAGACTGAGGAAGCTGACTAAGTACGTATCTGGATACGATCAAAAAACAGGCAGGCTCGTGTTGGAGCCTGCCTGTTTTCTACGTCAAGTATCTCATTCCGCTTCAAGAACACGCTTATTCCAGGATAGGTTCACGAGATAAAAAAGCGACTTCGGCCTTAACAGCCAAAGTCGCTCCAATTTCCCTGTCGTGGTGCGTGAGTTATTCCTCTTCCTTCTCCCGGCTCTTCTGCGCTTCATCGATGACTTGTTGTGCAATGTGCGAAGGCAGCGGCTCATAGTGAGAAAACTCCATCGCATAGACGCCCCGCCCCTGTGTGATCGCGCGCAGGTTCGTCGCATACTGCTGCATTTCAGCCAGAGGTGCCGATGCGGTCACAACGGACTTTCCACCCGGCAACTGATCCATCCCTTGAACGCGAGCACGACGGGTATTCAGATCCGACATCACATCTCCGGTAAATTCTTCGGGAACCGTGATGTTGAAGATGTAGATGGGCTCCAAGAGCACTGGCTTTGCGCTAAGGAAAGCCTGCTTGAAGGCCTCGCGACCTGCAATCTGGAAAGCGATATCCTTCGAGTCAACGGGGTGCTCCTTACCATCATAGACCGCGACCAGCACATCCACAATGGGGTAACCGGCAAGCACACCCTGGTCCAAAACAGAGCGCACCCCTTTTTCAATCGAGGGCTTGAAGGAGGTAGAAATACGTCCCCCGAAGACCTCCCAGACATACTCGAATCCCGCATCACGCTCCCGGGGCTCCACACGCAGGTGCACTTCGGCGAACTGACCGGCCCCCCCACTCTGCTTCTTATGGCGGTACTGTGCGGAGTTGGAAGTCAGGATGGTCTCTTTGTAAGGAACTTTAGGCGTTCGTACATCGAGCCCCACGCCAAAGCGGCTTTGAATCCGACGGATGGCCGTATCGACATGTGCCTCCCCCATTCCGGAAAGCAGCGTCTCATGGGTGCTCATTTCATGGTAAACGTGAAGGGTAGGATCCTCCTCAGAAAGGCGCGCCAGTGTGGATCCCATCTTAGCAGTATCAGTTTTGGTCTTGGGGTAAATAGCCACCGTATAAAGGGGGTTGGGGAAAGCAGGTCCCTGCAGCTTCAAGCTGGCGTCTTTGGCACATAGAGTATCCCCCGTGACTGTCTCAGCGAGTTTCGCCACGCCGCCAATATCCCCGGCATGAAGCCGATCCACAGCGATTTGCTCTTTGCCCCGCATTACAGAGATCTGGCCGAGGCGCTCTTCAACGGACGCACGGCTGTTGTAGACCACAGACCCGGACTCCGCGATGCCGCCGTAAACACGGAAATAAGTCACCTTCCCCACATAAGGGTCCGCCGTTGTCTTGAAAATCAACAAAGCCAAAGGAGACGTATCGCTGACGACAAACTCTTTCTGCGCTCCAGCCGCCTCCGCTTTGAAGACGCCACGATCCACCGGGCTGGGAGTCAGCTTTGTCAGCAGGTCCAGAAGATGCGCAACGCCTACCATCGTGGACGCAGAGGCTGCCATCACCAACACAACGGAACGTTTGCTGATCGCTTTGCGAAGCCCGCTTGAAATCTCATCGGGGGTCAACTCCTCCCCCTCCAGATACTTCATGATCAGTTCATCATCCCCTTCAGCGGCATACTCCACCAATTGGGTGTATAACTCATCCACCTGACTGGCCATGGCAGCCGGAACATCGGCTGCCTTTCCTTCTGGCCCCAAGTAGGCTTTCTTCTCTAAAACATCCACCACGCCCTGAAAGTCAGACTGAGAGCCAATCGGAATCAGAACGGGCATAAAATTCGCATCGCTGAACTTCTCACGCAACGACTTCAGCGCATTATCAAAGTCGGCATTCTCGCGATCCATCTTATTGACCAAAACGATGTGGGGCAGTTCTTCATTGTCAGCATAGGTCCAGGTCAGCTCTGTACCCACTTCCACACCGGAGGTCGCATCCACCAGTGTCAACGCCAGGTCGGCTACCCGCAAGGCACTTTTGACTTCGCCTGCAAAATCGGTGTAGCCGGGGGTATCCAGAATATTGAGCTTATTCCCCTTCCACTCCACAGGAGCAAGTGCAGTACTGAGCGAAATACCGCGGCGAATCTCTTCTTCGTCAAAGTCGGTGACTGTCGAGCCATCCTCGATCGTCCCACGCCGCGTGGTGGCTTTACTCAGAAAAAGCGAGGTCTCAGTAAAGATAGTCTTCCCGCAGCTCCCGTGCCCAATCAGGGCAATATTTCTCAATTGCTGGGTGGTATATTCCTTCATTGACCGTTTCCTCCAAAAAGTGGTTGCTTACCTTACTAACATACAAAGACGGCCCGTTGGCCGTCGCAATCGCTCATCGGAACCTCATTGTAAATGAAATCGAAGGAATGTCAAAAGTTATACCCATAATCATGTATCGCCGCGCCGGCCTTCAACGCCGTCCAGCATTTTAACTGAATCGTAACCCCCTTGAAATCCCTTCCCGGCGGACCTGTGGTATCGTAAGTAAAAGCAATGTTAGGGAAAAAGCCATGCATTGGGTTCTGACAATTCCAGGTGACTTCTCGTTGAGTACCCTGCTCCAGAGATCGCAGCAGTTCCTGCTGCCCTCTTTTGAAGCCAATCAGGAATACCTCGAGCGCGTTGAACAGCTAAGCTCGGGCCGTATTGTGCTATTAACCGTCTCGCAAGTTCCCGCCGGCCTCCAACTTACAAGCGATCAGCGTCTGACTGGCAATGAGACGGAGGAACTGAGCCATAAGACATGGCGGATGCTGCGGCTCGGTGAAAATTTCACCCGGTTCTTTGCGCGCTTTGGACAAGACACCTCGTTGAAGAAATACCTCCGGCCGGGTGCACGTCTCTTACGGGGAGCCACACTGATGGAGGACATCGTAAAGGCACTACTGCTAACACAGCACCCCCAAGAGCAGGGACTTCAACGCATCACGCAGCTTGTCGACCACTTGGGCGCACCCTTGCCAAGCAATCCCACACGCCACGCCTGGCCGCCTCTGGATCAGCTTGATCAGGCAGCAGCAGCCCTACAAGAAATCTCAGGGCCGCAGTGTGCACCAACCCTGGTAAAAGCTATAGATGTAATCCACACGCAAGAAGCTGAGCTTGAGCTTCTGAGCCAGCCACAGCTTCCCCTGGAGACGGCCCTGGCGGCAGTAAGTAAAATTCCCGGGATGAACGACTCAGCTCTGGCGTTGACCATGCTGGCATTAGGACGGTATGATTATCTGCCCATCGATGCCTCGGCGCGAGAACGCGTGAGCAAGGTGTGGTATAATGGGAATGTAGTTACTCCGGAAAAAATCAAAGCCGCATTCTCACGCTGGCACCCCTGGGAAGGCTTAGTGTACTGGCTCTGGGTCTGACCCGGCAGCAATTCACAGGGTCTTTGGGCAAAGGAGAGAGAATTAGTTCATGGAAACTCTGCAACTTGATCTAGGGCAGACCAAAGAGACGCTGACGCTCCTCCAAGAATTACTTCACCATCAGCGTGAAGCATTGAAACGCGGCGAATCCATTCTTGATTTGGAAGCCCAGATCTCAACCTGGGAAGATCTCGTTGAACGGCTCAAGAAAGATACCGCGCTGGAAAACAGCGCCCGACTGGGTCTGCTCTACGAAGCCAGCAAGGCACTGAATGCCTCACTCGATTGGGAAAAGACGATCCAAAATGTGATTGATGCCGTCATCCATATATCAGGGGCCCAGCGAGGCATGCTGATGCTGTTGGAAAACGGCGAGCTGGAGATCAAAGTAACCCGCAGTGCTACCGGTGAACCTTTTAACGAGGCGGATCTTGCATTCAGCAAGAGCGTCGTGCAAACGGCACTGGAACATGGCGAACCGCTTCTTACCAGCAACGCCCAAATCGACCCCCGGTTTCAGGGGAGCGAAAGCATTTTCGCCTTCGGGCTGCGCTCCATCCTGTGTGCTCCAATCATCTACCAGGAATCACCGCTGGGAGTTATCTACCTGGAGAACCGAATTCGTGAGGGTGTCTTCTCACACAGCGACCTGGCCACACTGGCAGCATTCACCAGCCAGGCGGCCACCGCGTTAGCCAATGCGCAGACCCATTACCAGATCGACCAGGCACTCGCCGACAGGGTGCGCGAGCTGACACTCCTTCAGGAGATGGCGCGCGACCTCAATGCCGGGCTCGACTTCAACCGCGTGATGGAACACAGCCTCGAGTGGGCAATCACGACCTCAGGTGCACAAGGCGGATCCCTAGGCATCTTCCATGATGGCGAACTACGTTGGGTAGCGCGTCAGGGCGAGGCCATACCTGAGGAATCCGCAATCACGCAGGCGCTCCAGCAGAAAAAGCGCCATTTCGCACCTGACCATCTGATTTTGCCCCTGTTGCGGGAGGGAAACTCGATCGGTGTCTTCTATCTGGTTG
>JAVEWB010000227.1:0-4461 GCA_034004765.1 Anaerolineae bacterium | reverse complement strand
CAGTTATACCCTGCTGGTGTACAAACTGCCTGTTCCCTTTGTCCTGATCGAGCCCGGTGGAGCGACGGCGATTATAGTTAAAAATCAGAATGGTCAGATTCGGTATGTTGACGGAAAGTGGCAGCACCGACAGCGCTTGCTCTTTTTTCACCGGTTGGGAGGGCAAGAAGGGTTAGGCAGGCCGGAGGAGGACGTTAAAGAGGAAGTGGCGCGGCTGGAAAAATACCTACATAAGGTTCTCCCTGAGGGGGTAACGGTGCCGGTGCGAGGGATTGCCCTTTTTACAGGTAATCTGGTGGATGCCCAGGCCGAAGGAGCTCCTGTTCCTGCCATGCAAGCGGATAAACTTAGGGAGTGGCTTCGTGGTGCCGGCCGTTGGGGGGGGCTTCCCGCCGAAACCCGGCGACAGCTTGCGGCTGCTTTGAAGCTTACCAAAGCTTAGATACCGTTGGTGGGTTGTACAAGGAAACATTATACGAATAGTGAGTGAGGTGTCTGTTACCATGCTGAAGCAGTACGAGATGTTGCGCGGGGTCAGCCGCACGTTTGCCCTGTCCATAGAGCAGTTGCCGCAGGTTCTCCGCGATTCTATTACGGTCGCCTACCTGCTCTTCCGCGTCTCCGATTGCCTGGAGGACGTCGCTTTGGTGCCCGCGGAGCGTAAGGCTGAACTGCTGCGCCTGTGGGCCCATGCGCTGATAGGGGAGACGTCGTTGGAGGCCTTGACTGAGCAGATTGTCGATTGGGACGGGACCGACCCGGAGATTGCAGTGGCTCAGAACGCCGATTTTGTGATACGGCAGTTGCGCAAGCTGCCCGCGGAGATCCAGAACCCTATCGTCAAGCACGTTTATGATACCTCGTTAGGCATGGCGCGCTGGCAGGAGCATGGCCCCTACGTCGAGGATGAGCCGGCGCTGGATGATTACATGCACGAGGTCGCGGGGCGGGTGGGGTATCTTTTGACGGATATCTTTGCCTGGTACTCCCCGGCCATACGGACCCGCAGGGCGCAGCTCATGCCGCTCTCCCGCGAATGCGGGCTGGCTTTGCAGACGGTGAATGTCATTCGGGGCATGCGCAAAGATTATGAGCGTGGGTGGGTGTTTGTACCGCGCACGTTTTATGAGCCGTTCGGCTTGACGCGGGATTCGCTCTTCGACCCGGCTAACCTGACCATCGCGCTGCAGGTGATCGATTTATTGGCCGATAAGGCGGAGCGGCACCTGGAACAGGGGATCCGCTACGTGGTGACGCTGCCCTGGCAGCATCACAGCATCCGCCTGGCGGCTGCCTGGCCGGTGCTTTTTGCTGCCAGAACACTGGCCGTGAGCCGCCATAACGCCAACGTCTTGCTGAGCGAGGCTAAAGTCGGACGCGACCAGATCAAGAAGATCATTTTCGACACGAAGCTGTTGGGTTGGTCCAATCAGTGGATGGTATCCTATTACAGACACCTTGCTGAGGTCGCTTAGATGGAATCCTAAGATTGAGCCCCGGCAAAGCCGGGGCTCAATCTATTTAGAAATCCGTATGGTGCCCAGGGGTACCAAATCGTATGGGTAGCGCTCCTGCGGTCCTTGGGCTGGCAGGCGGGTGCCATCTGCGGCACGGTACACTCCTGCCCACAGCGGGTAGTCGCCCGGCGCAAGTTCTGCCGGGAGTTCCAACGGGTGTGCATCGGGAACGCGATCTCCGCGCTGCCACACGGTGGTAGGGAACCATCCCTGGCGCGGGGGGGCATCGTTTTGCGCCAGCGGGCTGGAGTCGCCGGGCTGCCAGAGGTGCACAAAGACCACCAGTTCCTCATCGATGTCCTCTAAGGCTTCCCAGTGAAGGGTTACGGTGAGCGTCTCTCCGGCGGCAGCGGTGGGCGTGATCTCATACCCTCTGAGCCGCAGCGCATCCCCAAGCGTTGCTTCCAGGGGTTCTGTTGGGGGGGGCGGAGAAGCTGCACTCTCGACGACGGCGACCTGGGCGACGATCGGGGGGCTTGCCGGTTCCCCGTCGCGATTGACCACACTGAGCCGCCCGCCCGTCTCGGCGTTGAAAAGTCCCACCTCCAGCTTATACACCATGGGCGTTTCGGCCCACAGCTCTATGTCCATGCGATAGGTATCGCAGAAGGCTTTCCCGACGGGCCAGAGCGTGGTTGGGAATTTCCCCAAGCCGGGGTAGGTGTGCCGTGTGGCGACGAGTTGGTTCTCCGGGCCGAGCAGATGGACGAAGACGGTGTACTCCGTCGTCATGGGGCGCAGTGCTTCCCAGCAGGCGCGGACTTCGAGCTGCTGCCCCGGAGACAGCCGCTCCTGATTGACGGAAGCGCTAATGAGCCGGGCTTCATCTTCATAGGTCAGGTCGATGGATGCGGTCTCTTGCCGGACCTGCTCAGGAGTGTGCAGGCGTGGGGGGGCAAAGGTGGCCACGATCCGCGCGCCCGGTGCAAGGGCAGCCACGGACGCCATGCTCAGGAGGAACCCCCGGACCAGGAGGCGATCACGCTTTTGACGCTGGAGTGCAGCCATACCTGTGGCCATGATCAGGGCCCACGCACCCAGCGCGGGGAAGAGCAGCCGTCCGTGAGGAGCCTCGACCTGCTGCATCCAGTACAGGAGGGCAGCGAGGATGCCCAGCCCCCACACCGCGGCCATTGCCAGGATGGGGGGCTGGGGTAGGGTGTAATTGGAAGTCTCGATGACCTTGCGCCAGCCCCGGACGAGCTCTCGGGTGCCCAAAGCCAGGAAGCCAAGATTCCCCACGATCAACACCCCATAGACCCAATCTGGCCAGAAGACGTGCCCCCAACCATAGGCGGCCCAAAAGGATTTCAGGAGCAGTGGGAGTTCGGGCCCCAGTTCCCACAGGGTAACGGGTTCCGGACGCCCCCAGAGTGTGTTCAGGTGGCTGGAGAGGCCAAGCGGATCCCCATAGAGCAGCACGTTGCGGAGATACCACCAGCCGCCTGCCACCATCGCTGCCAGGCCGTAGGTTAGCAATGCTGCCAGGAGCTGCTTTCGGCTGACCTTTTGCTGCCAGCCGGCCCAGAGCAGGGTGACGGCGAGCAGGGGCAGCAGCGGGAGGGCGCTGGTTTTGGCGAGGATGGCCAGCCCTGAAAGGACGCCTGCAAGCAGGGTCCGTCTTAGGGTGAGCCCCCGCCGCAGAATGCGCGCCATCGACCAGAGTGCCGCGGTGGCGAGGGCGGCGGCAGCGCTGTCATTGCTGACCACGCTGCTGATGAAGACGAATTGGGGCTGGAAAGCAATCAGGGCGGCGGTGAACAGGGCAGCTTTGCGGCTTTGGAAGGTTTCCCAGCCCAATCCCCAGGCCGCGGCAACGGCAAGGAGGCCGAAGAGGAGGGAGGCCAGCCGTGCGGCGTGAATGGCCAGCACCGCGCCCTGCCACGGCCATCCCTCGCGTTCCGTGTGGATGAGCATGTTTTTGTTGTCGGCTGTGATTCCTGGTGCCTGATAGCCGAAGCCGGGGTTGTGCCAGGAGAGATCGTGGCGGTCACTATCGTCGAAGGGGGCGCTGAGCAGGGCGGAGACGGCGTAATAGAGCGGCGGCTGGGCGACCTCTTGATTGGCCCCGCTGCTGTCATCCAGCATCGAGGGCAGGCCGTGCCCCTCGGCGAGCCAGCGCGCATATGCGTAATGCCATATCTCGTCCGGCGCCTCGAAGAGAGGCGCCGTGACGGTGTGCAGCAGCACCAGCGCGGTGAACGCGGTGAGCAGGAGCAATAAGACAGGTGGGTCTTTACGGCACGGTGACATACAGTGGACCGTACACCTCCGTCTTGCAGGTGTCCGTGGCGAAGTGCCGTGACATGACGACGAGCGTCAGCCGGTCACCCGATTTCAAACCGGAGAGCGAAGCCTGGTGACTGAGGCGCGGGGTCGTGTCCGGTATAGTCTCGAAGGGGTAGACCCTGTAACTCCGCATGATCAAGGGGAAGTATTGGGTATAGGCGGCTGTGGTGGGTGTGGTGACTGCTGTCGGGCGCAGCCGTTCGTACCAGACCTGTCCGATCGCTGCCTCTGTGGTTTTCCAGGTCACGGTGATCATGCTTGAGCTTTTGGCCACGACCACGTTGGTGATGAAGGTCGAGGAAATCCAGGAGGTTGGGCTGGGGAGACGATTGTCGGGATAAGTGGAATAGGTCGTCAGGGTGGCATCGTCCCAATAGGCGGACTGCGGATAGGGCCCGCCGGGAACGGAGTCCGTATAGGTCCAGACGCTGATGGTGGTAGAGAGTGCCTCGCTGGCTACCGTGTGGGTCACCCAGGTCATGCCTGGGCCGGGGGTCTCTGCGGACCAGGTGATGGTGGAGGGCAGGCTGGCAGCGCTGCTCACGCCGGGGTTGGGACAGGCAGACTTCCCGTCGGGCGGGCAGTTCTTGGGCAAGGTATCGCCATCCGGGGAGACGTAAGCCGGCAATCCGGTGCCGTATGGATCGATTCCGAC
>JAVEWB010000006.1:0-21675 GCA_034004765.1 Anaerolineae bacterium | reverse complement strand
CCTGTCGCCGTGCGGCAGGCGTGATTGCAGTATCGCAGTTTACAGCGCGGGAGGTTACAGATCTGTTAGGAGTTCCCCCTGAGCGGGTACATACGATCTATCATGGCGTGGAGTCCCGTTTCCAACCTCGCTCATTCGAAGAGGTTGCCCGTTTCCGCCAGGAGCAAGGGCTGCCGGAGCGTTTCATTCTGCATTTGGGAACCCTGGAACCGCGCAAAAATCTGCTGACGTTGGTGCGGGCTTTTGCCCGCCTGCACGACTCCGAGGTGCATCTGGTGCTGGCCGGGGGTAAAGGGTGGTTCTACGAGGATATTTTTGCCGAGGTCGAGCGTTTGGGACTGGAAGACCGGGTTCATTTTCCCGGCTATGTTTCAGCAGAAGAACAAGTACTTTGGTATAATGCAGCAACGGCTTTTGCCTATCTTTCACATTACGAGGGATTCGGGCTGCCGGTTCTGGAGGCGCTGGCTTGTGGCATCCCGACGGTAACGGGAGAGGCCACTTCTCTGCCGGAGGTGGCCGGTGATGGCGCGCTTACAGTGGACGCAGAGAACGTGGCGGCGGTGACCGAAGGCCTGCATCGCCTGTTGACTGATACTGCTTTGCGTGAGATGCTGCGCGAGCGAGGTCTGAGACACGCAGGGCGGTTTACCTGGGAAGAGACCGCACGACAGACGAGTGCGCTGTACACATCTTTGCTGGAGAAGCCGCGGACCGGTTAGCCGCAATTGGGGACACGGTGTCTGAAAAAGGATCTCAGTTACAGGGGAACAGCCTCGATGAATGGTAAAAGTAGGGAGCGTGTGCCCAATTGGGTGATTGCATTGGATGTGGTTGTGATCAACCTCTCCATGCTGTTGGCCTACTTGCTGCGTTACCGTTTGAAGTGGCTTATGGAGGTTTCCTATGACGCGCCCTTAACCGCCTATTGGCCTTTTGCACTTTTCTTTACGCTTTCTGTCCCCTTGGGGCTTCTTTGGGAGGGAGGCTACCAGGATTGGCGCGGGCGCACCTGGCTGGATCACGTTTCCCGCATTATCAATGCCGTTGCGCGCATTTTGGTTCTGGGCATGGCCCTGGCCTTTGTCCTCCGCCCCTTGGTTTATTCCCGCCTGTTGCTGCTGGAAGCTGGCGTGGGAATGATCGTTTTGCTCTCACTGGATCGTATAGTTGTGATGGTGCTGCAGAGCCGCCTGCGACGTAAGGGGATTGGCGTCAAGCGTGTCGTCATTGTGGGTGCAGGGGAAGTGGGACGGCGGGTTATCCGCACTATTGTTGCCCGACGCAGTTTGGGGTATGAGATTGTGGGATATGTCGACGATAACCCGCAAAAGGGTGATGGAGAGATTGGGCGAATCAAGGGGCTGGGACCCGTCGATACTTTGGCGCAGATTGTGGATGCTGAAGCGGTAGACGAGGTCATTATCACGCTCCCCTGGACCTATCATCGCCGCATTTTGAGTGTGCTCCGTGAGTGTGAACGACGGAATCTACTGGCGCGGATTGTGCCGGATTTCTTTCAGTTGAGCTTGAGACAGGTCGAGATCAGTGACCTGGGCGGCGTTCCAATGATCAGTATTCATGAGATCGCTTTCAGTCGCACGGCTTTGTTGTTCAAGCGCATATTTGATGTTGTCGGGGCCTTGTTGGCCCTAACCTTATTTTCTCCATTTCTGGCTCTGATTGCCCTGGCGATTAAACTTGATTCCCCTGGCCCGGTTATTTTTTCTCAAGAGCGGGTAGGAGAGGGTGGACGGCGCTTTCACATTTATAAATTTCGCTCTATGCGTAAGGGGGCAGAGGAGGAATTGGAACGTCTGCGCGAACTCAACGAGGCCGATGGGCCACTCTTTAAGATTCGCGAAGATCCCAGACTGACGCGTATCGGCGTTTTTCTGCGTCATACAAGTCTTGATGAGCTCCCTCAGCTTCTTAATGTTTTGAAGGGCGAGATGAGTCTGGTGGGTCCCCGTCCTCCTCTGGCCGTAGAGGTGGAGCAGTATCAACCCTGGCACAAGCAGCGGCTCTCCGTACCTCCCGGGATGACCGGATTGTGGCAGGTCAGTGGACGTAGTGAACTGGCCTTTGATGAAATGGTCTTGTTGGATATCTATTATATCGAGCATTGGTCACCCTGGCTAGATTTCACCATCTTGCTGCGCACTATCCCTAAAGTTGTTCTGGGAGAGGGTGCCTACTAGTGATCTATCCGAGGGATTCTTGGAGAGAACGCGATCGGAGCGTGTATTGTATTTATTGACGAAAGCGAGCAGATGATGAGGTTATTTGATTTAGATCACCATGAGCGCGAACAGTTGCTCGAATTTCTGACTAAGCTGGTGCAAACGACCAGTTTTTCCGGACAGGAGACGGCGGTGGCGGCGTTGATCCAGGCGGAGATGGAGCGCCTGGGGTTCCCGGAAGCGTGGATGGATGCCGCGGGCAATGTTGTGGGTCGTGTGGGTGCGGCGGAAGGCCCTACCTTACTCATCGATAGTCATATGGATACGGTCGAGATCTCCGATCCTGCCGGTTGGACTATCCCGCCTTTTGAAGGTAAGGTGCAGGATGGACGGCTCTATGGTCGGGGTGCCTGTGATATGAAGGGAGGGCTCGCGGCTTCGATCTACGGAGCGGCTCATTTGCTGAAGTTGGGGCTCCCGCTGAAAGGTCGCCTTCTGGTGGCCGCGGTAGGGCTCGAAGAGCCGGCGGAGGGCACCTGCACGCGTGTTCTTTTCGAAGAGGATGGCCTTTCTGCCGACTGGGTGTTGATCCCTGAGCCTTCGCTGCTTCAAGTTATTCGGGCGCAGCGAGGGCACATCGAAATGAACCTTTCGGTAAAGGGGCGCTCGGCACATTCGGCAACACCTGGATTGGGGGAGAACGCCATTTACGCCGCTTCGCGGGTTGTTTTTGGACTTGAGATCCTGGCAGATCAATTGGCCGTTGATCCCTTTCTTGGCCCCGGCGTTTTGGCTGTGACGCAGATCAGCTCTCAGGCCGTCAGCCGTAATGCTGTGCCTGAGCGCTGTGATTTGTTTATCGATCGTCGGTTAACGGTGGGAGAAACTGAGGCGCAGGCGCTGGCGGAGATTCAACGCATCATCGCGCGTGAAGGTCTGACGGCTTCGCTTGCCGTGATTGAGGAAGAGGTCAAGACTCATACGGGCAAATCTTATCGTACACGGCGGGTGTCCCCACCTTGGGCTTTGGATGAACACCATCCTCTGGTTCAGTCTATGCTAAAGGCGGTGCGGGATGTGGGTGTGAAGCCGGTTTTGGGGCGCTGGCTCTTTGCGACCGAAGGAGCTTACACCGCTGGTGTTGCTCAAATCCCTACGCTGGGCTTTGGCCCCGGTGACCCAGCCCTGGCCCATACCTGTGATGAGTTCGTGGAGTTGGAGCAGGTTTATACCGCTGCAGGCGCCTATGCGGCATTGGCTGCACGCCTTCTCAAATGAGCTGTAAGCTCATACTTACCTGTAATGTCTGAGGTGGAGTGATGAATATGGATCCAACAATGGTGATGGGCGATGAGGTGGCTGAGGCACTGGAGATGGGCCGGCCAGTTGTGGCGCTGGAATCTGCGCTTATCACGCACGGCTTTGCTTATCCGGCGAATGTGGAGATTACCCGCAAAATGGCCGACAGTGTCCGCGCCGAAGGTGCGGTGCCTGCGGTGATTGGGGTGTGGTATGGGCGTCCGACGATTGGCCTGACAGAAGACCAGATTGCAGCCCTGGCGGCTGATTCTGGGGCCACGAAGGTAAGTGTGCGTGATTTGCCCCTTGTCGGTCTGCGGGGGCAGCATGGTGGGACGACGGTAGCGGCGACGATGGTTTTGGCGCAGCGGGCGGGGGTGCGTGTTTTTGCAACAGGAGGGATCGGTGGGGTGCACCGTGGACATCCGGAGGACGTCTCGGCGGATTTACCGGTGTTGGCTTCTACGCCGTTGATCGTAGTCTGTGCTGGGGCCAAAGCAATCCTGGATCTGCCCAGAACTGTGGAGTTCCTGGAGACCTGGGGGGTGCCCGTTTTGGGATGGAAGACCGCTGCATTCCCTGCCTTTTATAGCTGTACTTCCGGACTTCCTGTTGACCAGGTGGTACAGGAGCCGTCACAGGTTGCGGCGGTTTATGCCGAACAGCGCGCTTTGCATCTGCCTCAAGGGGTGTTGGTGGGGGTGCCGGTTCCGGCGGAGGATGAAGTGCCGGCTGCGGAGGTCGAACCGTTGATCCTGCAGGCGCTGGCGGAAGCGGAAAGCAACGAGATTGCCGGTAAGGCTCTTACACCTTATCTTCTTGCTCGTCTGGTTGCTTTGAGCGACAGCCGTACCCGACGAGCAAATGAAAGCCTGCTCGTGCAGAATGCTTCTGTGGCAGCAAGGATTGCCTGCGCGCTGGCGGACAGCCTTACCGGGGACAGCCGAATGCATTGATCCTACTCTGTCTGGGGTGGGGTGACGTTTGGGGGAGTTATTGAATGCGTGCGTTACTTATCTCACAGGATGCTGATGAGACAGCCGTCCTCTCCCTGGTATTGCAGCGTGCCGGGCTGAGCGTGGTGCGGTCTCGCGAACTGGATCGCGGCCTACAGGGGTGGTCGGAGGAGCCGTCCGATCTGGTCGTGTTGGTAACAGGAGAAGGCCCTCCAATTTCCACGGTCAGCCGCTTGCGGGCTCAGACAGAGGTCCCATTCATAGTGATCACCGATCCGTTGGATGAAGTCGTGCATGCGGTGCTTTTGGATTCCGGTGTCGATTTGGTGGTCCCACGGCCTTTCAGTGCGCGACTTCTTATTGCCCAGGTGCGTTCTATGCTGCGGCGGGCGGCAGGACTGCCTGCTTTTACCTTGCCTACGTTGACCGTTGCTGACCTGGTGTTGGATCCTGCCTCGCGGACTTGCAAGGTCGGAACACGCGAACCCAAACGCCTTACCCAATTGGAGTTCCGCTTGCTCTACACGTTGATGATTCATCATGGCCAGGTGCTGTCGACTGAAGTGCTGGTCGAGCATGTCTGGGGATATACGGGGGAGGGAGATCGCGATATGGTGCGGGGATTGGTCCGCCGCCTTCGGGAAAAAGCGGAGCCTGAACCGCATCGTCCACGCTATGTGATCACCGTGCCCGGTGTGGGGTACACATTCGATCCCAGAATGTAGCGGACAGGTCCTGCGGGAAATTAAGCTGGCAGCTCTTTGTCTACCCAAATCCTTACTTTGGTACTTGCCGTTTGTATTTGTTGGGTGTATGATGAAAAGTGTCATTTGAGAAATCGCTGGAGCCGTCTTTGAGGACTGACAGATGAATTTTGGCCTTCGCATTGAGCTCTGGTGGCAACCGGGCGCATTTTCATTAGTGCTGCCGCAGGCGCTGCCTAATATCATGGCGGCCCTCCTTTACTTCCTGGTCTGCTTTTGGGTGCTTTTCATGCGCCGACATGATTTCACGCGCATGAATTTGAAAGCCTGGGGACTTTTTATAACGGGCCTGGTCCTGATTGTCCCTGCGAATGCGGTGCTGGTGTTGTACCGCACCCAGGAGCGGATGTTGATCCTTCCCTCGATGTCTGTCGTTGCTGCGACGCCGGCTGTCCCCCTTGTCGGGATGGTGATTGTAGCCGCGATTGCACTCTGGGGGGGCGTGGGGCCCGGATTGATTGCGGGCTTTTGGTTGGGATTGACTCGGGCCTGGTTTGGAACTCAGGCGTTCACCGATGTCTTTGTATTTGCCGGGTGGGCGGCCACCCTTGCCTTTTTGGTCCAACAGCCCTATAAGGAGAAACTCTTCGAAATACTACGCCGTCCCTGGGCCGCGCTTCTTATGGCCGCCTTTGTGCCGCTCCCGCTGCTCAGTTTCAACCGGCTGATGGAGGCTGCTCTAGACAGCGGGCTATTGGCTTTGGATTATGCCCTCGTGCCCCTTCGCAGTGCGCTTTGGGTATGGCTGGTCACGAGTCTGGTGGTGGGCGTTGCTTTGCTTCCTGCTCTTCTCTTCAAGCCGACACGGTTGGTGCCGCAGCCAGGGCGCATTGTTTCGATGTTCAGCCGTTCGCTTCGGGCACGTTTCATGGTCGTGATCTTACCGTTGTTGGTGATTGGCATTATTCTCTCGATCCTGGCCGTTTCCAGTCGTGCGTTGACGCTGGCACGCCAGCAGGCGTTGGATGAGATGGCTCGCAGCGCACAGAATGCCGGCGATGGCATTGTTAACTTCTATTACACGGGTGCGAATTTGCTAGCCAAGTTTGCCACAGATCCCAGTCTTCTCGAGCCGGAGCTCAGGGAATCGGTTCTGGAGACGGATCGTCAATTAGTCCCCTTTTTCCAGGAGATGTTGCTGACAGACGAGAACGGGGAGCTTCTTGCTTTTATGCCCGCGAGTCTGACCGATCAAGAGCTCACTGAGGAGGAGATCTCCGCGGTGACACAGGCTTTGGAGTTCGGCATGTCGCCGCGTACGCATTTGACGGCTTTGGATTCAGGCAACTATCGCCTTACTTTTGTGCAGCCTCTGCTGAATGGAACTGAAAAACCTCAGGGCGTTCTATTAGGGCGCGTTCAATTGGACATCAACCCCAACATGAAGCGTGCACTTGAAGCTCTACAAGGTACGCGCACAGTTGGAGAAGGGTTTATCCTGGATGATCGCAACTTGATCATTGCGCATCTTGATTCCAGTGCAGTTCTGCGTCCCTGGTCTGGAAACGCAGATGCTATTTATTACTCGGTGCTTATAGGGCAGGCGTATGAGGATATTGAAGGGGAACGACTGCTGACGTATATGCGTGCCGTCGAAGGGACCCCTTGCACAGTGGTGATGCAGTTGCCCTTTTCTTCAGTTCTCCAGACGGCGGCGGTTATTTCCAATCCTTTGCTCTTTGTCCAACTGTTGACGGGGGCCTTGTTGCTGCTGGTGATTCCTTTCCTGGCAGCTCGTATTACCCAGCCATTGCATACGTTGGCCGAGGGTGCACATCAAATCTCTCAGGGGAATTTGGGCATTCCGGTGCGGATTTCCGGTGACGATGAGGTTGCTCAACTCGGATCTGCGTTTGAACAGATGCGCCTACGCCTGCGTGCCCGCCTGACTGATCTTTCCCTTTTGTTGAATATCTCACAGTCGGTTTCGGCGACATTGGATATCGACGAAGGTGTTCCCCTGATCCTGAAGGGTGCCCTTGATGAGACAGAAGCGGCTGTCGCTCGATTCGTTCTTTTGAACAATGGGAGCGATCAACCCCAGGGTGTTTTTGCGGTGGGGTTAGCAGATACAACGTTCCCAGGATTGGATCGCGCTTTTGCCCTGGCGCTCTCTCATCGGCGTGACCCATTGGTCAATCAGAATCTGCTTCAGCCAAGGGTTGGGGAGAGTACCCCGGGCGCCGGGCGGCTGCAAAGCGTGGCGGCTTTCCCTGTCCGCACACAAAATCGGACGGTGGCGTTGTTGTGGGTGGGAGCGTTGCAGCCCAACTCCTTTGACGAAGCTAAAGTCAACTTCTTGAGCACGCTGGCCAGCCAGGCCGCAGTCCTGGTGGAGAACGCTCGTCTGTTCCAGGCGGCAGAGGGGGGACGGCAGCGATTAGCGGCGATTTTGGCCAGCACCACGGATGCCATCCTCGTGACCGAACAGGGCCGGCGACTCCTGCTCATTAACCCTGCCGGGCAGCGCCTTCTGGGTCTGGATGAAACTGCGTATGGCCGCCTTGTAGAGGAGTTGACGATCCCGATGCCACTTATGGAAGCGCTGAGTCGCTCGTACAGTGATCAGCTCACTCCCTCCTCTGTCGAGATTTCGTTTCCCGATGGACGGACTTTCTATGCCAGCGTTGCGCCCATCATGGCTGATGAGGGGCAGGTTATTGGCCGTGTCGCAGTGATGCGTGATGTCACGCATTTCAAAGAATTGGACGAGATGAAATCTGAGTTTGTGGCGACGGTTTCCCATGACCTTCGCGCGCCGTTAACTTTCATCCGCGGGTATGCCACCATGCTCTCTATGGTGGGTGACCTCAATGACAAGCAGCAGGATTATCTTGATCGTATCCTCAAGGGGATCGAACAGATGAGTGCCCTGATCGAGGATTTGCTGAACCTGCGGCGTATTGAGGCCGGTGTGGGTGTCCGTCAGGAGTCCTGCCCGCTGGGGCTGATTCTCGTCGAGGCGGTGGATATCATGCGCGCGCGAGCTACAGCCAAGGGGATTGCCTTGCGGTTGGAGCCTTCCGGTGGTTCACCAACAGTGATTGGCGATCGCACACTTTTGCGTCAGGCTATCGGCAATCTGGTGGATAATGCCATCAAGTATACCCCTGTGGGTGGACAGGTCAGCGTAGGGCTTGAGGTGCATAATAAGGAGCGCGAGCTGGTGGTGCGCATTTCTGATACGGGCATCGGGATTGCCCCCGAAGATCAGGTGCGGCTCTTTGAGAAATTCTATCGGATCAAGCGCCGCGAGACCGGAGATATTGCCGGCACGGGATTGGGGCTGGCTCTGGTGAAGTCCATTGTCGAGCGCCATGGGGGTCGGGTTTGGATGGAGAGTGAATTGAATAAGGGGACGACTTTCTATGTCGCGCTGCCTTTTCAACCTGAAGAAGGGGACGCCCCACAACTCGCCGAGTGAAGGCTATTGCGCTGTAGAGCGGGCCGCTGAAAAAGCGGCCCGCTGTGTTTTAAGGAAGTGTCTGCTTAAAGGCGTGTTCCCAGAGGGAGCCGAGGGTCGCTTCCAGTCTGAGGCCCAGTGCCTCACCGCGTGGGGTTGTGACGTCGTCCTCATTGTCGAAAACGGCGTATGGAATTTGAATACCCTGGCTGGTGATGTACTCCGGATGGACCGCGCTCAGCGCCTCCCAGTCATCTTCCCGATAGAGGCGCTCAAGTTTCTTGTCGTCCAGTGCATGTTCCAAAATGCTGTCCGGTCGATCGGGATTGAAACGTGCCCGGTTCTTGCGCAGGGATTCCTCGAAGGAAACCTTGACGTAGAGGATCGCGGCTTGCTGTAGGATCTCCTTGTCGAGGTGTTGGTATGCTTCACGGTATCCGCCATGCTCACTGCCGCGTGAGAATTCAAGAATCGTGGTATGGGTGCCGGCAACATCTCTACGGTGCTTGTGGTAGTCCAGGCCGATGCGTTCAATGAGCACGTGCCATAGATAGGGCCATTTGAAATAGCCCTGTTCATCCGTGTGCAGGGAAGGGTGGCCCATCTTTGTGAGGAGGGCATCTTCCTCGAACCAGCTCCAGATCATGGGGAAGTCATCAATGATGGCCAACTCGCCGACATGGAAGCGCTGTTGGCGCTCTTCAAGAGGTGTTCTCTTCAAATAATCGATGATCTCGCTTTTGCCTGCTGCCGGGCGAGCATTCAGGATCAAAATGGAAAAGATGTCTGGTGTCATGATTACATTCCTCAACGCTGCGATATTTAGGAAATCTGGGAGCGCTTAGGCGGACAGCCCACGCTTTAGACGTGGGCCGATGAGCGGAAGTGCGCTTGGGACAAGGAGCAGCAGGGCGACCAGCAGCCAGGGGGCCATTTCGCGCAGGGCGATGCGTCCAAAAGTCCAGGTTGGCGAAAGCTGCTCTTCGGGAATGCTGCCCTGTTCGAGCCAGATTCGCCACTCACGTTCCAGGGTGGTGAGATCGATTCCCAAAGCTTTCTCAATGCCTCTGGAATATTCGAGGCCATCCGTATAGGCATCTACAAGCGCGCGCATCCCTGACCAGCCATAGCGCTGTTGGATGTACGTTACCACGCTTTGGCTTTCGGCGTAGGCAAGGATGATTTGGTCTGTGGACATGGAGTAGAAGGGGGCATTGAGGGTGCTCAAGGAAATGAGACTTCCCTCCTTTTGAGCGTTCTCCAGGGCCAGCGTGTACGCTGCTTCCGGGCGCTGTTCGAAATAGGAGGCCAGCCCCTCGTTGAACCATGTGGGTAGGGCCGGGTAGCCTTGTGCTCCCATTTTCTCATAGAGGACCAGGTGTGTGAGTTCATGAGGGATGTACTGCTGCATCTGGGTTACCGCTTCTTCGGAAGCGGGGATGGCCAGAAGCACCACGCCCACATCAGGGTTGGCTTTTCCTCCGACCCATTCGCGTCCCGAAAGCCGCAGCGCCATCTGGAGATCGGGCAGTGAGGGATAGATGTAGATGGCGGCTGTGTCCAGAGTGGAACCCTGCAGCAGGGCGGTGATCTCATTGAGTGAGGTACGGGCTATGTCCAACGCGTTAATCATGAGTGTGGTGTCTCCATCGACCCACTTAACCGTGAGGTTGTCTTCACTCAGGGTTTGCCATTCAAAACGGTTGTCTTCGTATAAGAAGATCACTGGCTCGGTTTTGTGCGGCGTACCCTGGATGTCGTTGTATTCAAATCTGTAGGTGATGACGACAAAGGGGGAGAAGGGATTCTCACGCAGGTCCCTTTGATAGTAGGCTTTGTTGTTTTTCACCGAAAGCGTATGGGCTTCTGTCTCACCATCGCTTGTTTCCAGCAACAGCAACGCTTTTCTGTCCCCGGAGCCGGTCGGCAGGGTGAGCGTGATTTCGATGCTCTGGCCAAAAGTGTAGTAGTGTTCAACTTGGGGAGCCTGCTGGGCCAGAATAACTTCTGCATGGGAAAAGCTCATCAGGCCCAGGAGCAGTCCAAAGCAGGCAATCAGACGGATTGCGCTCAAGTGAACTGATCCCTTTGTTGAGAGGGCCCAAGGATGGCTGTTAGACTGACGCATACGCTCCATTTTTGGTTTTTCCCTTCTCCGGCTCACTCATAGGCCGAATTTTCTTCTTCCTCTTCCTCATCCCAGAGCGTTTCTTCCCAGCCTTCGTCTTCATCCTCGAAAGCATCGGTGGCGGGGGCAAATATCTCATCCAAATCTCCGTGGAGGAAGTCCAGTTCGTTCAGCGCGTCTACGGCAGCCAGGTGCAGCGCTTCATTTTCTGAATCTGCATAGTGTTCCAACGTCTTGCGCGCGCGGTTTCCTCCGATTTGACCCAGGGCCCACAGTGCTGCTTCCTGTACTTCGGCATCGACGTCATCCACAAGCTCGATGATTTCGGATAAGGCGTCTCTCGTGGCAAGCTCGCCACAAGCACGCACCGCCTCGTAGCGCATGGCGGGGTTGGGGCTGTGCAGTTCGCGGATAACGGTTTTGTTCCATTGGGAGTCTGTGCTGCGTCCCATGGCAAAGACAGCGCTGATCCGCATGAGTTCATCGGGAAGGGCGTACGCTTCTGTAATCAGAGTGATGACTTCCGGCAGGCTGGCGTAGGCCAACGATTCTAATGCGCGCCGCCGCACTTCCAGCGATTCCTGCGGAGCGCGGTACGTGGCAAGTAAAGCCTGGCAGACCGTCTCGAACGGGCGGGGGCGAATTCTTTGCATTTCCCCCAGCAGGACGAAGTGGGCCAGGCATTGGGCTGCTGCACTGCGCACGTTTTCCGCCTCATCCTTTTGAAGAAAGCGGATCAGATCGGGGATCAGCCGCACATCTTCATCTTCCCAGAGGCTGTCAATGGCAGTGGCACGGACGACGGCGTCTGGATCTCGTAGGGCCAGACGAAAGATTCCATTGAAATCCAATTCGAAGTCGTCCTCGGCCATAGCGGCAAGTCTTTCAATGATCCGACGCCGTGCTTCTGGCGGGAGCTGCGGCCAGGCTTCCGCCAGTCGATCTGCATCCTCTTCGGTGAGGTTTGAAAGATGCACCATCTCGGCTTCTTGTGGTGCCTGATGCGTCTGCTCTAGGGCCTGCCACATTTTTTCTGCGTTTTTTGTCTTCGGATTTTTGCTCATGGTTGACCTACGGAGATAAGGTGATGGGGGCGACCACATCCATGATGGTGATTACGACGAAGAGCAGCAGAAAAAAGACAATGGCGATTTGCTGTGTGAGTTGGCGGATTGCCGGTGTGAGTGGTTTGCCACGTACTTTCTCTATCACTGTAAAGAGGATATGTCCACCGTCTAGGACCGGGATGGGCAGCAGATTAAAAATGCCCAGACTGATATTGACCAAAATCATTATGGTCAAAATGGGGATCAGCGTGCCCGTGTCTACGCTTTGCTGAATGCTCTGACCGGCGATCCGGCTGATGCCCACGACACCTGAAGGGCGCGCATATTCTAACGGGATCACTCCCTGCACAATGTAGACTGGCACCAGGAGCGTCGAGGCGACAGCAGTAGCATAATATTTTGTCCCCGCCCCGATGGCTTTGAAGAGCGGGTAGGGCTCCGTGTGGTAGGCTGTTGGCTCGCCCATCAACCCGACGCCCATCGCGCCTTCTCCTTCGGGGGGATTGACGCGTGGTGTCAGAGTGATGCCGAGTTCCTCTTCGCCACGGGAGACGGTCAGTGTGATAGGAGTTCCAAGATTTTGGTCGACGGCTTCGCTTATCTGCTCGAGCATGGTAACCGACTGTTCGTTGACTTTTACGATCACATCCTCGGGCTGCAGGCCGGCTGCTTCTGCGGGGGAGTTGGGGGCAATCTCGGTGATATAGACGCGCATTTCATCGACGGTATACACCCCGGTCATGAAGAGCACAACGGCCAGGACCCACCCGGTGAGCATGTTCATCAGCGGTCCCCCCAGGAAAATCAGGGTGCGTTTTCCCGGCGGCTGTGTGTGAATGCTATGCTTACGGGCTTCTTCGATCTCTTCGAGCGTGCGGGTGTCCGGTTCTTCCTGTGTATCGGGTGAGGAAAGATTTTCCTCGATTCCTTCGCCTTCCATCCGCGCGAATCCGCCAAGGGGCACCCAGTTGAGGGTGAATTCCGTCTCCTGCCAGTGGAACAGTTTGGCAATACGGGGGGGAAATCCAATCCCGAACTCGCGCACCCATACGCCCACCCATTTGGCGATGAACATATGCCCCATCTCGTGCAGGACAATGGCCGGCACTAGGGCGACCAAAAAACCTAACAGGCCTGCGTTGAGGCCGTTTAGAACTGATGACATACGTTTTACCTCATTTCCTCGTAGCGCTTCAAAAATAGGGACAGCACACTGCCCAGAGACCGCGGCTATCCTGAAATGGCGAGCAGCTACATTTCTCGATACTTTATGCCTGTATTATACCCAAGGATGGTATGTGTGTCCAGGGAAGGGCGTTATTTGTGGCTGGTGGCTCCTGCGTTATACTTTGGGCAGGAGGTGGTCGTGCGATACTTTAGAACTTGTTACCTCATTGTCATCTTTTGTCTGATCTTTGGCATTTGCTCCTCAGCGGTTCCTGCCGGGGCACAGGGGGAGAAACTCGTTTTGGCATTCTATTATTCCTGGTTCGATTGGAATACCTGGCAGCTTCCCCTGTCCGATCAACCCACCGCGCCCTATCTTTCCTCTGACCCTGCGACGATTGAGACACACGTAGTACAGGCGCAGCAGGCGGGCATCGATGCCTTGGTGCTGGATTGGTACGGCCCTCAGGTCGAGAATAATCAGACCGAGACCAATCTGCGCACCCTTTTGGATAAGGCACAGATTCATGGAATGAGTGCTTCTCTGACGGTGGATATCGCAGGACCCTTTATCAATAGTCTGGATGACCTGACAAATGCTCTGGTTGCAGTACGGGATCGCCATGCATCTCATCCGGCTTATCTGCGCGTTGGGGGCCGCCCTGTCGTGTTCTTCTGGCGGCAGGAGCAGTACGCCGTTGATACGTGGCTGGCACTGCGGCAGCAGATCGATCCGGAGCACACGATGATATGGATTGCGGAGGGTACGCACCCTGAATATCTCGCAGTTTTTGATGGCCTTTATCTCTATAGCGTGGCCTGGTCAGCGGACCCGGCTTCAGTCCTGGTGCGGTGGGGCAATGAAGTGCGCCAATGGAGCCAGGCACAGGGTGCTTTTCGCTATTGGGTCGCCACGGCAATGCCCGGCTATAATGATTCTCCTACGGGGCGCGCGGATGCCTTTGCACAGGCGCGAAATAGCGGCGTGTATTACCAGGCCACGTGGGATGGCGCCAGGCAGAGTGCTGCAGATTGGGTGGTGATCACCAGCTTCAACGAGTGGCTCGAGGGAACTCAAATTGAACCTACCCAGTCTTATGGGAATCTTTATCTGGATTTGACTGCCGGATTGGCGGCGCAATATCGACAGGGGGTCGAAGATCCCACCGTTGCTGAAGTTGTGGTGACAGCGACGCTTGAGCCAACACCTACCCCTTCGCCTACCGCCGAACCTGTAGAGCCCACAGCGACGGCTACACCGCTTCCTACGGCTACGGTAACGCTTACCCCAACGGCAACGCTGTCACCTACGGCCACCCCATTCAGGCTGCCGACGCCTACGGTGACCATCGCAGCACAAGAGCTGGCGTCAGAATCAGGGGCAACGTCAGGTGAAAGTAGTGGGGAGGAGGTAAACGAAACGTTACTGAACCTGCCGCAGCGCTACCCCGTTGAAGGAGGCGCTTCACGCTCCTTCCCGTTGTGGCCTGTGATTGGGTTGGTGGTCTTACTGGCCTTGTTGGCGGTGGTGGTCCTTCTGAGGGTGCGGCGCTTTTAGCTCCCCGGAGGTGTTGGCGATTCTAGTAAGACTCTTTTGATCCATTGACGCGCTGTTTGCGGAGAGGGGATCCGAAAGTTGGCTTTTGTCCGGTGCGGTTCTTTAGCTACGAGACCGGCAATCCCTCCATGAGCTTGAATGGTGGCAAAGGCAACTTCATCTTTATCATCGTCCCCAAGGTAAAGGGGCAGCCCTTCAGGCAGCGGATAGCGATGCATCAGATAGGCGACCGTTTGATCTTTGCTTGCTGCTGTTGGCGCCAGTTCGAGAAATTTGTCGCCGCCTAAGAGTTGGAAGAGGTCTGTGCCGGCTGCTGGGGCGGCAATTTGGCGGGCTTTTGATAGGATGTCCGCAGCTTTTTCCTTTTGGGCGAGGCGTGCATGGATGGCAAGCGCCCAGTCTTTGTCCTCCAGGAAGAACTCTGTATGTGAGTCAAGCAGTTCGCGCCACGCTGATTTGAGCTTTTCCAAGTGTGGGCGTAGGGTTGTGTAATCTGCCCGATTTACCCTTTCCCCCTCCGGGGTCCTGAATTCGACACCGTACGTGCCGGCCAGGAGGATCCCCGGCACGGGGATCAAGGCTTCTATGTGGCTCAGACGGCGACCGCTGATGATTGCTGTAAAAAGGCGCGGGGTCGCCCGGAGTTCTTGTATTAGCTTCACTACCTCCGGGTTGATACGGATCTCATCGGGGGTGGGAGCAAAATCATCCAACGTACCATCGTAATCCAGGAAGAGCCAGATGGCTTTGGCGCGTTTTAGGCGGTACTCAATGGATTGAAGGGACTCAGTCACAATGCTCTCCTCTATCTTTGAGCAAAGGGCGTATCGCCTGGTCAAAAATAGCCTGCCACGTGTAGCGTTTGCGCACCCGGCGGCGCAGGCGGTAGATAGAATTCTCCTCAACCCAGGTTGTGATACGTTGGGAGAGCTCTCGGGGTGAGAGGGCTTCCGAAAAGAGGAGTACATCTTCACCACCAATTTCTTCGGCTGCGGGCACGTTCGTACACACGATGGGGATCCCGACCAACCCCGCTTCAAGGATGGGCATGCCGAACCCCTCTCGATGGCTGGGCATGAACAGCAGGTCGCTTACCCGATATAGATCTCCCACTACTTGCGCGTTGATGGTGTAAGGCTGATGGGGGTCGTGACCTGATTCGAATACAAAATGCACGGCTTCGTTCAGACCTAGCTGCTGCCGAAGCTGCCGGAGGGAATCGAAATAGGCCATGCTTTGCTCATCGTGGGGATCGGGGGGTCCGGTGATGACGAGCCGGGCATCTGTCCCAAGATTTCTCAGAGCAGCGACAACCTCCAGGGCATATTCGATATTCTTGGCCTGGGTGATGCGCACGGGCATCAGCAAGATCAAATCTGCCGGCCAAAGTTCCAGCCGCCGAATCAGATCTGCCCCCTCTTCGGAGAGCCCCAGAAGCGTATGGGGCTCCACGCCATTGTAAACCACGTGAATTTTCTCTTTGTCGCAGCCTAAAAGGTCCGCCAGGACTTGCTGTCTGCGTTTGGAGACGACCACGTATGTGATTTCCTCGCGGTAAGTGCGCAGCAGGTCCCAGGGGTATCCTGGGTGTACTCTGTCTCTGGAGTTAGGACTGGTCCAGGTAAAATCGTGACACCATGCGATGCAGTGATGGATTGTGCCGTTGTCGATCAGGCGATAGAGGGCCGCGGTGAGTGGGAGGTTGAAGTGTTTGGTAAAAAGGTTGTGGAGGACAACATTGTCAAAGGTGCATAGAATAGGAGTCAACTGTGCTTCAATCTCTTCGACCATAGGCATGAAGGTCGATGGGATATTGCCTTTTTCCAACTGGGTATTAATTGCCAGCACTGCCTTGTGTTGAGAATCCATGAGGGGCAGTTTGTGGAAGCCAACGCCTGCCGGCAGGAGGGCTTTGTTTCCTCGTCCGACGACAACCGCAGCCGGGTAGCCGGAGCGTGCGAAGATCTTGGTATGTGCCGCGATGACGGCTTCCACTCCGCCGATCACCGGCGAAGCAGTGTAATGCAGGATTGCGGTTGAAGGGCTATGCTTTGATGAAAGAAAGTCGTTCATAGTTTCAACTCCGCTACTGCCAGGAGTTGTTTGTCAAGCCAGGCGAGGATATCATCCTGTTCTATGACTGTACGCAGTTGCATTGCGTGGTTGTGACGTTCTTCGAAAGGCATGGTGAGCGCTTGATGCAGCGCCTGTGCTGTAGCGTAGACGTCGCAGGGGGAGATCACCAGCGCTTCCTCTCCCAGTTGTTCATAGGCGCCGGTCCCTTCAGAGAGAATGAGCACACCGTTGCGCTGATTCACCATGGGGCCTTCTTTTGCTACCAGGTTCATGCCGTCGGCAATCGAATTTACCAACAGGACGTCGTAGAGTTGCAAGGCGGCAATCGCTCTGGGATAGCTTTCCCCTACCATGACGCGTACCGGCTCCCATTCACTGGTGCCGAAATTCACGTTGATCCGTCCTGCGGCAGCCATGAGCTCATCGAGATAATTCTGGTATTCTTCTACATCCAGCCGCGAGGGAACCAGAAGGGCCAGAAATTTGACATTTCCCTGGTGTTCGGGGTAAAGTTCTAACATCTCACCGAAGGCCTGGAAGCCGCGGAGGATGTTTTTGCTTGGCTCGATTCGGTCGATGCGCAGGATCAACTGGCTGTCGTCTCCAATGAACTTCTGAAATCTTGCTCTCTCATTGGTGACTTCCGTCAGTTCTGTCGTTTCCTGAAGGGCGTGGATGTCGATTGAAATAGGATAGTCGCGTATGTAGGTCGCATGGTTGTGGTACCATAAACGTCCCAGGTCGTATTTGACGTGAGCTCCCGGTAGGTGGGTTTGGCAGGTGCGTAGGAAGTTCAGTCCGTCCCCCCGCGTTTGGAAGCCCAGTATATCTGCCCCTGCAAGTCCTGCCAAAATGCTTTGGCGCATGGCGGGAGGGAGAATGCGCCAATACTCTGGTCCCGGCCAGGGGATATGCGTGAAGTGCAGGATCGCCGGCCGTTCTCGAGGGCGGAGAAGCTGGCGCAGCATGCGCGGCACCAGATACAGGTGGTAGTCCTGGAGCATCACGATGGCGTGTCCTTGGAGGGTCTTTACCTGGCGGGTAATGGCCTCTGCAAAGAGGCGATTGACCTCGACATAGCCGTTCTCCCAGGCTTCCCAAGTTGCGCGATTGATGATCGGTGTGCGTGAGATATCCCACATGGAGTGCTGTAGAAACCAAAGGAGCGGGTTGGCAATGGTGTTGTAATATCCCTCATATGCATGCGGCTCTGGGAAGAGGAATTCCAGCCAGAGCTCGCTCTGGTTCTCGCTCAGGGGGATGTGACCCTCGTGCCAGGCTGCATCGGCTTCTGTGCGCGCGCAGGCAATCCAACGCGTGTCCCCAAATTGCGCGAGGCTGCTTACTGCTGTAACCAGACCTCCCGTGCCACGCTCGAAGCGCACTTCCCCGGTTTCGGTGTTCTCAAAAGTGACGGGCCCTCGGTTCGACGCAATGATCAATGGCCTTTTGGCAAGGAAATCACTGCGGATGGAGTCTGCTTGTTTATCCTTCACACTCTGCATTTTTCCCTCTCCGTGTTATGAATTCTTCTGACTCACGGCTGGCCTGAATCGCCAGGTCGATAAATACTGCGGCTGTCCATCCGAAGGTGTCGGCAGCCGTTGCCGGCGGCTCGCCGGTCTCAGCATCGTAATATTCGTAAATGCTGGGGTGGGCCATGATAAGGCGCAACGTCTTTTCTCGTAGTGTTTGTGCAAGCTCATGATGCCCCACTTGCTTGAGAGCCTCAATGAAGAAGTAGTTGATATTGGCCCAAACCGGTCCACGCCACATTGCTTGGGGGTCATAGTGCGGGTCATTTCTGGCAACGGATGGCAGGATGTACTCCCCCCAGAATTCGTCGGGATTGGTAAGATGCCAGATCAATCGATCGCGGATTGCAACGGGTAACTGCCCGGTCCACAGTGGGTAGAGGTTGAAGGGAGTGACAACGGGGAGGGGCTGCTCGTCGTGCAGCGCATTGAACAGGCCGAGACCTTCATCCCAGAAGTCCTCGATCATGCGGCGCACAATGGCCGCTGATCGCCGCCGCCACATGGCTGCCTCGGCCTGCATGCCCAGTGCTTCCGCTATCAGGGCCAGCGAGCCCATCTGAACACAAAGATAGGTGTTCAAATCCGGCGATTCGACGGGCATGCCAGCGTCCCACAAAGGGCTGTTGTCTAAGCCTGAAGAGTAGGGATGATTGTATTGAGCTAACCCGTCTACATCGTCATCATTCATCCCGAACCACCAGGCGTTCCAGCGAACCAAGGGAACATAAATTTCCTTCAAGAAATCCAGGTCAGGATCGCTCTCATGGAGTTTGATTGCTGCCCATGCCAAAATGGGGGGCTTTGTCACCTCAGCGCGAATGGGGTGTTCGATTTCCGAGATGACCCCTTCATCATAAATAGCATCGGGAAGCATGCCATCGGGAAGTTGACAGGCTAAGATTGTCCGGATTTGATTGCGTGCCAGTTCAGGATCAACGTGGCGGTACGCCAGCGCATGCATGGCGCTGTCCCAGAGCCACAGCCCCACGTAGCTTGTCTTGGAGGGGGTCATGGCTTCGTAAGCTATTTTCCCCTGTGGGCTGATAAGGTTGCAGGCCATGATCCACCAGGCATAAGCGTAGGTCAGACGATAGGGCTCCTGAACGGGTGGAATACGGCTGAACCAGGTATGCCAGCGGGCCTCGGCAGCAGCGCAAGATTCGAAGAAGGGGCGTATTTCTTGTTCCTGCGATGGGTTATCACCGATATGTAGCACAATGGTGGTGTCGCTGTGTGCCTGAATGATGAATTCCACCTTATAGCTTCCCTGGATGTCGGGGTAAATATGGTTGTGAGCCGTTTCTCCATTGGTGGCATAGGCCAGGCCGCGAATCGCTCGGAAGACGCCGCCGTTAGGTCTTTCCTCCCAGAACTGTGGCGATACCAGGAATCGTACGCCGACTGTCTTATCGGCAGGCAGCCCTAAGGCCAGAGTTTGGCCGTCTTGAAAGGTGAGTCCGAAGTCCCCGGCAGTAGTGTGGAAGTACAAAACGTGAGGGTAACTGACGACCTCAAAGCTGAGGGCCGCTCCTTTTTCGTCAATCAGCTCGAGGTTGCGGATGAATGGGGGACGAAGGCGGTAGGCATCGATGTCGGGCTGAAGGGTGGTGAGCCGCTCGGCAAGTTTGATGAAAAGTGTGCTTCGGTCTGGATCCTGGAAGACCAGCAGGCGTGAGCCACGGTCGCTGAATGGGACGTGCGTGATATCGATCCGGTTTCTGAGCAAGTTCAGATGGGGAGATGTGGGCAAAGTTACCTCTTTCTTTTTTAGAGTGTTGCCAGGCAGGCTACCTGTCGTTTCACCCCGGATGAGGTGACCTCAATCATTCCATCGACCTGGCGTTTCACCTGCTTACTCTTTTTCCGCCGCGGATGGGATTTTCCCTGCCGTGTGCACACAAGCTTTTCTTTGCCGTTTTTGGTAAGGCGAAAACGTTTGGCTGTTGGTTGATGCATCTTCAGCTTAGGCAGAGTGGCTTTTTCGCACCTTAGCTGAGAGGAGCGGTGTTTTGTATCCCTTGGGTCGCCCGCGGAGCCGCCGGAGCACTGCCACGTTTGTAGCGGTAAACAAGCCGGCCTCTTTCAAGATCGTAAGGTGAAAGCTCGACCCTGACTCTGTCCCCCAGAAGAACACGGATGTAGTACTTCCGCATCTTTCCAGCGAGGTAAGCCATCACTTCGTGGCTGTTATCCAGTTTTACAATGAACTTACCTCCCTTCAGGGTTTCTACGATAGTTCCTATAACCTCAATCTTCTCTTTGCTAAGTTGCTCTACCATCAATCTCCTTTCTTTTTAGGGTGAAGTTGAACACGTGTAATTGAAACGAAGTACTCATGCCAATGCATGGACTGTAAAGCTCTCTTGCAGCCTTGTTTTGATTTGAAGTTCTGCAGTTGTCAGCTCAATGCCTTGGACTGTAGCGACTTCGCTAGCAAGAAGTTGCAAACTCTTTTTGTACAGCTTCTCCCCCGGTATGTTGAGCCGATCTCTTTGCCGCTGCCGCCAGGCAAGGTTCCGGGCTACCTCAGCGATCTCCAGCGTATCGCCTGTCTGTAGTTTGTCTCTGGTCAGTTTATAGCGTGCTTTATCCTGGTCAGGCAGCGTTTCGGGAGGTGCATCGAGTACCTCCCACACTTGCTCTATTTGTGAGGGAGAGATTGCCTGTCGCAGTCCTACGGAGTCGGATTTATTGACAGGGACCAGCAAGAACGTTTTGGTTTGCTCTAGGACTTTGATGGCGTAGTAGTGTTGGGTTTTGCCCATGACAAGTCGTGTTGTTTTTCCTGTCACAATGCCTGCGCCATTTACAGGGTGGAAAACTAAGTCTCCAACTTTGAACATAATCTTTTGACCTCCTTATAGTGTCGAGAACCCGCCTTGGGATTTCAGAACTCAGATACAAAAAATGAACCTGGAAGCTATGCTATGCCCACCCCGTCAGCTTTGGCTTGCTCCAGGTTCATCATCGATGTTTGCATAGATGTAAGAGAAGCTGCGCGAGACTCCGGCCTTACGGGCCGAGACGCACTATACGTGGGCGCTGTCGCCTTTTTCGACCTCTGCTGAGGAGTTTTGGGACAATTGTTCCAGTGTGTTATTCAACCAGGTCAGTTCTGCAGTTGCCAGAGCCAGACCGTAATCGAAAGTCAGTTGCTGTCCTAAATCCATGGTTCCATCAATAGAGTCGGCTGCTTTTTCCAACTCTGCTTGATGCGCCACTACTTGCAAACGCCGCTGTTCGAGATGGGCAAGCAGATCGGGCTGTGAGAAGTTGCTGCCCAAAAGCAATCGCATGACGAACGATTTCAGAGACGCGCTGGGAATGATTGGCTGATTGCTCCACATTTCTAAAACTTTTTTACCCTTCTCGGTGATGCTGTAGACCTTGCGTGGGGGCTTGTTCTGATGGGTAATGACCTCTTGTGTAACCAGCTTCTCATCTAACAGTGCGTGCAAAGCAGGATAGAGACTGCCAAAACTGGGACTCCCGATCAGCCAGCTAAGGTGTTTCAGGAATTGGTTGATGTCATATCC
>JAVEWB010000226.1:0-4496 GCA_034004765.1 Anaerolineae bacterium | reverse complement strand
TGCTTTTCCTACTCCACTCCGATTTCGTCACCGGCGACCTGCTCTTCGTGACCGGCGGGGAGCATCTGTAACCCAAGGGAGGAATGCCATGAGCGATCAGATCCACATCCAAGACCTGCTGCTGCGGGCCATCATCGGCATCAACGACGAAGAGCGGCGGAACCGGCAGGATGTCCTCCTCAATATCACCCTCTACACTGATATGCGCGCTGCCGGCATCTCCGACGACATCAAAGATGCGCTCAACTACCGCACCCTCACCAAACGCGTCATTCAGCTTGTGGAGGGCTCTCGCTTCTACCTGGTGGAGAAATTAGCCACCGAGATCGCGCACATCTGCCTGGATGACCCACGTGTGGAAGCCGCACGAGTGCAGGTAGAGAAGCCGGGAGCGCTGCGGTTCGCCCGCTCCGTCGGCGTGGAGATCTATCGTACCCGGGCCGAATTAGAGCCGCGCCTACACCGCAGCTTCATCAGCCTGGGCTCCAACATCGACAGTGAGGCCAATCTGCGCGAGGCAGTCCGCCGTCTGGCGCAGCGCTGCACCCTCTTAGCCGTCTCGTCGGTCTATGAGACAGCGCCGGTAGGTAAGATCGATCAGCCGAACTTCCTCAATGCAGCGGCGTTGATCGAGACGCCTCTCACAGCAGCGCAACTCAAAACGGAGGTGCTGGAGGCCATTGAGCAAGAGTTGAACCGGGTGCGCACGGACGACAAGAACGCACCTCGGACCATTGATCTGGACATCGCGCTTTTCGACGATCAGGTGCTGGATGTAGGCTCCCGCCACATTCCCGACCCGGATATCCTGAAGTACCCCCACGTGGCCGTTCCACTCGCCGACCTGGCCCCACAGGTATGCCACCCCGAGACCGGACAAACGCTCTCGGAAATTGCACAGGCGCTTCAGTCAGCCGGGCGACTGCGTCTGACGGAGATCGCGATCTAACCAAAGGGCGGCGACAGAGCGCCGCCCCGACAGAAAGTGCTACCGGGAAAGCACAATGCCCTGGAGCTTCAGCCAGCGGTACTCATACCCGGCAAGGGTCACACAGTAAGGGCTGGCAGTGATCTCAGGGAGCGCTGTCCGCGTCAGCAGATCCACAGGCGTCATGCCGACATAGTGAGGGAGATCCAGCGTGACCCGCTGCGGTTCCTGAGAAAGGTTGGCCAGTACGAGCAGCGTCTCTTCCGTCGTGATACGCAGATAAGCCAGGACCGATTCGGGTTCCGGCGTCAGCAGGTGCAGCGCACCGCGTCCGAAGGCAGGATGTCGCCGGCGGACATGGATCAACGTGCGCATACGGTTCAACAAAGAGCCGGCATCCGCCTTCTGTGCGGCCACGTTGACCTTTTGGTAGCCGTAGACAGGGTCGTCGATCACCGGCGCATAAAGGTGGTCGGCAGGTGCATCGGAGAACCCGGCATTTGAGCCGCTGTCCCACTGCATCGGTGTGCGCACTCCATCCCGATCGTCCAACCAGATGTTATCCCCCATCCCGATCTCGTCCCCATAATAGAGGACGGGCGACCCGATAAAGGTCAGCAAAATGGCGTTGGCCACCTCGATGCGATCCCGGTCATTCCCCAGCAAGGGAGCCAGACGGCGGCGAATTCCCAGATTGAGGCGCATGCGAGGCTCCGGAGCATAAAAATCCCACATGAAAGCACGCTCCTCCGGCGTGACCATTTCCAGCGTCAGCTCGTCATGACAGCGCAGGAAAGTCCCCCACTGACAGCCAGAGGGCAGCTCCGGCGTCCGTGCCAGGATATGATCGATGGGCGCACGGCTCCCCTTGGCCAACGCCATGAAGATGCGCGGCATCAGCGGGAAATGGAAATTCATGTGGAACTCATCGCCGCTCCCAAAGTAGGGCAAAACATCCTCAGGCCACTGGTTGGCCTCGGAGAGCAGCACGGAGCCCGGCGCGTACGCATCGACGAAAGCACGCAGCCGCTTGAGATAAGCATGGGTCTCCGGGAGGTTCTCACAGTTGGTCCCCTCGCGTTCGTAGAGGTACGGTGGTGCATCGACCCGCAAGCCGTCCACGCCCACATCGCTCCAGAACTGCATGGCCCGCAGCATGGCCCGCTGTACCTCAGGGTTGTCATAATTGAGATCAGGCTGATGATGGAAGAAGCGATGCCAGTAATACGCGCCGCGCAGCGGATCATAGGTCCAGTTGGAAGGCTCGTAATCCACAAAAATGATGCGCGCATCCTTGTATTTCTGATCGGTATCACTCCAAACATACCAATCACGGTAGCGCGCATGGTCCGGATGTCCCGGATCGCGGGACGCCTGGAACCAGGGGTTCTGGTCGGAGGTATGATTGGGAACCAGCTCGACCATCACCCGCAGCCCCCGACGGTGTGCCTCAGCGACCAGCGTGCGGACATCGTCCAGCGTCCCGTAATCGGGGTGGACACCAAAATAGTCGCTGACGTCGTAGCCATCATCCCGCAGCGGGGAAGGGCAGATCGGCAAGAGCCAGATCACATCGATCCCCAACCACTGCAAGTAATCCAGCCGGGAGGTCATGCCACGCAGATCCCCAATGCCATCGCCGTTGCTATCACAAAAAGCTCGGACGAAAACTTCGTAGAAAATCGCATCCTTATACCAGTCATCCATCATAAGGAACCTCCTCCTCTAAAGCCCAGAAGTCTTTGAAGCCTTGGCCCATCATATCGTCTGCAGCCACATGAACCGATAGGGCCCCAAAACCAGGTCTTCACCAGAGTCGATGGCCGTCTCCGACACCAGATCCACAAAAGCGTACCCCAGGCCGTGGAGCCGTACCACGTTAGCCGGAACACGCTGCTCCCTCTCGGAGAAGTTGATGAAGCACACCACCCTGGAAGCCTCTATCTGCCGAACGTATCCGAATACGTGCGGATTTCCACTATCGATGACCTGCGTCTCGCCACCGTCAAATGCCGTCGTGGTCTTGCGCACCAGGATAAGCTGTCGCAGTCCGGCGTACACACGTCCCACGGTGGACTCCGGATCGTCTCGCAGTGCCGCTCTGTCCCAATCCGCTGCCGGACGGTGCACCCAGCGGCTGTCCGCAGCTTTTGCAGGGTCATCGCGATAGCTGTACGCATTAAGCATACCCAGTTCATCTCCCAGGTAAATAAGAGGGATACCGCCGATGCTCAAGATGACACTGTGGAGCAGCAAAATACGCCGGATAGCCAGTTCCACCTCCTCTTCCGTCTCCTCGTGGAGCGCCTTCTCCAGTCCGGCCAACGACGCGCAGCTCCCCGAAATACGCATATCCCGCGTCACCGGATTGAACTGGAAGGGCACTCCGCGGGCAAAGCTGCCGGGGAACTCTCCCGTGTAAAAGGCATTGAGGAACTGACGGTGGTCAAAACCGTTCATCCCCAAGCGCGCAGCATCTTCATCGGAGAAAGTCCAGCCAATATCGTCATGACAGCGCACATAATTCACCCAGGCGCATTCAGAGCTGATCTTGAATCGCTGCTGCATAGAATACTGTAAGAGGCGCACCTCACGCGTCGCCAGCGTCTCCCAAAGCAGCGCCATCAACAGCGGGTTGTAAGAAAGCTGGCACTCCTCCGGTGCAATGTAGCGCGCGACGTCATCAGGGTGCACAATAGCCTCGGACTTGAAGAGCAACGCAGGAGCCACCAGGCGCGCCAGTGCATTGAACGCCTGAATCAGGAGGTGAGCCTCCGGCAGGTTCTCGCAGGAGGTACCCAACTGCTTCCAGGTGAACGCCACCGCATCCAGCCGCAGGACCTCGACCCCCAGGTTGGCCAGGAAGAGCATTTCCTCCGCCATGTGATTGAAGACAACGGGGTTCTGATAGTTCAGGTCCCATTGGAAACTGTTGAACGTCGTCCAGACCCATCGGTCCATATCCGGACGGTAGGTGAAGTTGCCGCGCCGCACATCGGGGAAGATCTCACGCAGGTGCGCATCATAAGCATCCGGCATCTCGCGGTCGGGAAAGATAAAATAAAACTCCTCGTAGTCGGGGTCCCCGGCCTGAGCACGACGTGCCCATAGGTGTTCATCGGAGGTGTGGTTGTAGACGAAGTCCAGCACCAGACTGATACCGCTGCGTCGCAGCTCGGAGGCCAGTTCACGGAATTGCTCTATCGTGCCCAACTTCGGGTCGATCTCACGATAGCTGCTCACCGCGTATCCGCCGTCATTCTCGTCCGGCGGCGACAGGAAAGGCGGCATGACGTGCAAATAGGTCAGTCCCAACTCCTTGAAGTAAGGGATCTTCTCGCGCAGCCCGTTCAAGTCCCCGGCAAAGAGATCGATGTAGCAAACCCCGCCCACCATCGCCTCCGACTGGAACCAGAGCGGAGCAGCCTCGCGCTCTGCATCCAACGCTTTGAGAGCTTCCGGTCGGGCCAGCCACATACGTGCGGCAGTCTCCAAAATCTCTTCCAGGTGATAGAAGAAGTCGTAGCGGCTGCCATAGAGCCGCAGAAGCACGGTGAACAGACTCTCG
>JAVEWB010000225.1:0-4500 GCA_034004765.1 Anaerolineae bacterium | reverse complement strand
TCCCGGACCATGACATTACCACTCACCGGATGCAGCAAAAGATTACACGCACCATCGAAACACTCAGCATGCCCCGTCGGGTCGGTATACTTGAGCGGATTGTTGAGAACGTATGAGTATCGGTTGAGGCTCTGCGGATTGGCGGGATTGGGCACAATCGAGTCCGCCTGCAGGAAGCGCCCCAGCGCCGGGTCGTAGTTCCGCGCCCCGTAGTCATAGAACCCTACGCTCGCCTCCCACCGCTGGCCGGTATACCGCCGGTCCGTCGCCATGCTTCCGCTGCGCGTCCCGCCGTAGGGGTAGTAGCGCACCGAACTCACTACCGTCCCCGTCACGCTCGTCGCCAAGCTCGCGCTCCCCAGGGCGTCGCCGTGCAGGTAGGTCAGCACGCCGCTCTGCCGCATGGCCACGCGTTGGCTTCCCAGGTAGTAGTACTTCGTCACCCCCTGCGGCGTGACCTCGTAGAGCCCGTTCACGTAGACGGTCGTCTGGCCGGCCACCGTCTGCGATGGACCACAAGGTCAGAAGTCACATATTAAAGTGCGGTTGCCGTGGTCAGATAGAGCCGACCACCCTGGTGCACTCCAGCCATAACCAGATGGTACATCCTCAAATATAAAAAAGGGGACGTCTCTTTTATACAAAACCCTCTATATCACCACACCACACAAAAAAGATGCCTGACCTGGAGAGTATAATCGATGCTATTGTAGCATAATTTCGCCGGAATGGTCGCAGAGATGCTTCCCTTCACTGCGCTTAGGACGGGCCGCCCAGGATGACGAATCATGATAATCTTGGGGTAAGATACAAGTACCCCGCACAAATGCTCTTGACCTCCGGCCCCATCCGCGGTACAATGCCCCGCGTGAGGTGAGCCATGCCAATTTACGAATATACCTGTCAGGAATGTCACGAACACTTCGATGCGCGCCGCTCCATGGCGGACGCGGATATGCCAATTGCCTGCCCCAAGTGCGGCAGCCCTCAGGCCCGGCGCGGGCTCTCGCTCTTCGCTACCACAGGATGCGAGTCCAAGGGCAGTTCCTCGGGGGGCGGGTGCGGCTCCTGCTCCGGCGGCTCGTGTAGCTGCTGCGGGCACTGAGAACACAGCCCCAAATACTAAAAAGAAGCGGCGGCCCTCAAAAGGGCCGCCGCTTTGTCATAACAGCGATACTTCACTCACGGCTGCACGGACACCTCGGCCAGCACAATCACATCGTCGGGCCAGCGCTCCCCTGACGAGGCCGCCGGCAAGCGCTCGAACGTGGCCTCGCGGTACAGCCCCACTGCCAGCCGGTAGTCTCCCGCCGGGAGGTCCGGGGGCAGCTCCAGCGGATGCGGATCGACGATCTGCTGGCCGGGCTGCCAGGTGGAGGTCGCCGCGCCGCCCATGAACGGAGCCCCATCGTGCTGCGCCATCAACGTGCCCGACGCATCCAGCAAGTGCACGAAGACCTTCCAGTTCTCCGGGGTCGGCGCGACGTCCTCCCAATAGAGGAAGACCAGCGGCGTCTCGCCGGGTGCGAAAGCTCCTCGCACCGTGTACCCCCGCAGGCGGATCGCCTCACCGACCAGCGCCTCCCGCTCATAGGCCGGGTTCAGGCTCTCCCGATCGAGGCCGTAGATGAACGTGCGGCCGAAATGGTGCTCCGAGGTAGCCAGCGCGTCCACCCCAGACCAGAGCTGGAGCTGCGTCCGCAGCCGCGTCGTCCCGATCGAGATCCAGCGCACCTGATAGCGGGCGAGCGCATCCACGACCTCGCTTTCCCGGAGGAGTCCCGTCTCGATGCGCTTGCCCGCCGTATCGGCCAGCGAAGGCGGGACGAGACACCCGGACGCAAAGGCCAGGAACTGGTTGTCGGTGACCACGAACTCGCCGGGCTCACAGGCCTCTTCCAGGAATTCCCGCGCCTCGCTGTAGACGTCGGACCAGAGCTTCCAGGCCAGGCGCTCCTGCGCGCGCTGCAACGCGAACGTGCCCAGCCCCACCACCAGCAGGCCGACCATCCCCCATCGCCACCAGGGCACGGCATGGCCGGTACGCCGCTGCCCAAGCCACCGGACCGCCGTCACCAGCCCGCCGGCGGTCAGCACCATTGCCGGATATAGGGTGAAGATGCAGTAGTGCGGCCAGAGGGGGCGCAGCATCAAAAGCACCCCTACCGTCAGGTACTCCCAGATGACGAGCATCCCCAGCCACAAGCGGTTCCGGCGGGAGGCCAAAGCCAGCGCGCCCGAACTCACCGCCGCCGTCCCCAACAGGAGCAGCGGGAGCCCCTGCCAGTAGGTCCACAACGTCTTCCAGTTCTCGGAGACGCGATCGGTCAGACCGACGCTCAGATTATAGCCGAAGACCCAGCGGACAAACCCCTGAAGATCGACCGCTGCGAGGGCAAGGGCGACGATCCCAATAGCGACCCCCGCCCACACGCCCCCCTTGAGGCCGGCTTCCCGCAGCGACCAGGGCCGGGATTTCGTAGGGTAAAACAGCACCAGCCACACGGGTAAGCCCATGAAAAACAGCAGGGGATGGAACAGGGCCATCAGCGCATAGGCCGCCGCGCTGGACACGAGGGCGGCCCATCCTCCGGCCCGGCGATAGGCAGCCGCTGCACTCAAAGAGAGCAGTGCCATCGACATCGCCGGGAGGTCGTTCATCACATACAGGGAGCGCACCGGTGTCTCGGGGAGGGCCAGCAGGAGCGCCAGCGCCGCGATGCCTGCGCCGCGTCCCCACAGTTGCTCCGCAAGCAATCCCAACGCGACGAACCCCAGCAGGTTCACCAGCAGCATCGTCAGGCGGCCCGTCTCGATGGTCACGCCGCCGAGGTGGAACCCCAGCGCGAGCACCCAGCTCAGCAGCGGCGGCTTATTGACCACGATCTCCGAATAGAGCGGGTACCCCTCGTAAACCAGCGCCGCGGCCTGCAACTGCGGGCCCTCGTCGTAATTTTTGGCGTAGTCGCCCAGGTGGCCTAAGGGTAAGAGGAGGTAAGCCGCGATCAGCAGCCCCACCACCAACCCGTAGCCCCACATCTTCAGTGACACAGCACGCATCAGACTTGCTCAGAAGGTGCAACGCACTTCGGAAAGTGCGTTGCACCTTGCCTTTCTCTCAAAATTAGAGCCGCTCGGCCACAGCGCGCGCCACGTCTAACGTGGTGGCATCGCCGCCCATATCGTAGGTGCGCACCTTGCCCTCGGCGATGACGTCGGCGATGGACTGCTCCAGGGCCTGCGCCTTGTCGCTCTCCCCCAGCCAATCCAACATCAGCTTGACGGCTAACAGCGTGGCCATGGGGTTGACCTTATACAGGCCGGTATACTTGGGAGCGGAACCATGCGTCGGCTCGAAGACCGCCAAGTGATCGCCGATGTTGCCGCTGGAGGCAAACCCCAACCCGCCAACCAGTTGGGCCGCCAAGTCGGAGATGATGTCCCCGAACATATTGCTCGAGACCATGACCCCGTAATTCTGCGGGTTCTTGACCAGCCACATCGCCATCGCGTCGACGTTGGTCTCCCAGAGCTCGATCCCCGAAGACTCCGCAGCGATCTTCCGCGCCTCGCGCACCATCAATCCCGAGGTCTCGCGGATGACATTGGGTTTCTCCACCAACGTCACCGTCGGGTAGCCATACTTTTGCGCGTACTCGAAGGCCCGCCGCACGATGCGCTGGCATCCCTCGCGGGTCAAAATCCGGCAGGAGAGCGCGATATCCTCAGAGGCAACGTTCTTGAAGGCCCCCATCGCCGGGCTCTTCGCCTCCAGCGCCTCCCGAACCTCGGCCGGCAGGGGGTGGAACTCCACGCCGGAATAGAGGTCCTGGGTGTTCTCGCGGAAGACCACCAGGTCGATGTCATCGCGGAAGTTCAGCGGATTGCCCTTGTAGGCCTTGCAGGGGCGCAGGTTGACGTAAAGGTCGAACAACTGGCGCAGCCGCACGATGGGGCTGCGGTAGACCAGCCCCTTGCCCTGGAGTTCCGGGATCAGCTCGGCCTCGGCCTCCTCTTTGGGCTTCGAGGTGATGGCCCCAAACAGGGCGCAGGTGGAGGCGTTGAGGATATCGATGGTGCGTTGAGGCAGCGCATCACCCTCCGTGCACCAGAAATCCCATCCGATGTCCGCATGGGTGTATTCAGCATCCAAAGCGATCTTGTCCAGCACAAACTGTGCCGCATCCATGACATCCTTGCCGATGCCATCTCCCGGCATTAAGGCGATCTTGTACTTAGCCATACTCTTTCCTCCCAAAAGTTATTTTTCGGATACCAGCGCACTCATGTCCTACGCAATCCCCAACTGCTTGCGCACGTAAGGGATCAACCCGCCCGCTTCTAAGATTCCCAACACCTCCGCTGGAAGCGGTGGGAACGTGTATGCTCCGGCAGGCGTATGCACAACCCCGGCCTCGAAATCGATCGTGATCTCGTCCCCCGAGGCCACGCCATCCACGGCATCGCAGGTCACGATCGGCAGGGAGATCGGAAGAGCAC
>JAVEWB010000224.1:0-4508 GCA_034004765.1 Anaerolineae bacterium | reverse complement strand
GGATTTCTTTGCCGCTTATACGGCCAGCCATATCGGGTCTCCTCTCTGTATCATTTTGGACAAGCAGATCATCTCCTGCCCCACGATCAACAGCGCTATTCCGAATGGTGAAGGGTCCATCTCCGGCGGGTTCACCTCGGAAGGCGCCGAGCAACTGGCCGTTCAGCTGCGGTACGGTGCACTGCCTGTCCCGCTGAAGATCGAGAGTTACAAGGCGATTGGACCATCCTTAGGGGCGACCTCTGTGGAGAAGAGCGTCCAGGCGGGCATCATCGGCCTGGCCGTGGTTTTCATCTTCATGCTGATTTACTATCGCCTCAACGGGCTGGCTGCCGATCTGGCGCTGGCGCTGTACGTCCTGCTCAACCTGCTCCTCTACAAGCTGGTGCCGGTCACGATCACGCTGCCGGGTATTGCCGGCTTCCTGCTCTCGACCGGGATGGCCGTCGATGCCAATATTCTGGTCTTCGAGCGGATGAAGGAAGAGCTGCGGCGTGGACGCTCTTTGGGTACTGCTATCGAGTCCGGCTTCTCCCGCGCCTGGACGTCGGTGCGCGATTCCAACGTGGCGACCTTGCTCACCTGCGGTATCCTGTACATCTTTGGCAACGCGTTTGCCGCGAGCCTGGTCAAAGGCTTTGCGGTCACGCTGGCACTGGGTACGGTCGTCAACATCTTCACGGCGATCTTCGTCACCCGGACTTTCGTCCGCGTTGCTTTCTCCACGTTGGATCAGTGGATTTCAGACCGGCCCTGGCTGCTGGGAATCTAGGGTAGGGAGGTATCGCGATGATTAACTTCGTGCAAAACCGACGTCTTTATTTTACCATCGCAGGAGTTCTGCTCCTATTGAGCGTGGTCGCGCTGGGGGCTTCGTTTGCGATGTACGGGCAGCTTCTGCGGATCAGCATTGATTTCACAGGGGGCAGCCTCTTTGTGTTAGAGTTCGATGAACCGGTCACCGAGGAGGCGATCCGGCAGGTCTTTGTCGATCAGGGTCAGGCCAATCCCATCGTTCAACGCCTGGGCACCGGTGAAGAGAACACCTGGCAGGTCCGCACAGCTTTCGCCACAACGGATGAGGTGCAGGCGATCATGGAAGCGTTGGATGCTGAGGTAGGGACGATCAACCGCAGCCTCTCGCACGTGGATACGGTGGAGCCTACCGTAGGGGCTGAGGTTGCCCAGAGTGCCTTTCTGGCCGTGCTTGCGGCATCGGTTGTGGTCTTGATCTTCGTCTGGTTCTCGTTCCGCCGTGTTCCGCATCCTTTCCGCTACGGCGTGGCGTCGATTGTCGCTATGGCCATCAATGGCGTGGTCGCGCTGGGTTTCTATGCCCTGATGGGGATCTTGCAGGGTTGGGAAGCCGATGCGCTGTTCCTCACAGCGTTGCTGACGGTCATTGGTTTTTCGGTGCAGGACATCATCGTCGTTTTCGACCGCATCCGCGAGAATATTCCGCGCCACCGCGGTGAGTCTTTTGCGACGATCGTGAACCGCAGTGTGATGGAAACGGTCCATCGCTCCCTGGCGACGCAGTTGAACGCCATGTTCATCCTGATCGCGATCCTGCTATTTGGCGGATCGACGATCAAGCCCTTCATCGCCGTGATGTTGGTCGGTATGCTCAGCGAGACCTTTACTTCGCTGTGCGTGGCCGTGCCGATCATCGTGGCCTGGGAGGAGCGCAGCCATCGTGCGGTGACGGGAACCCCCGTCCGGGCCTGAGCCCCGGCTAGCTTCTGAGTTTGACGGGCCACCCCCTAAAGGTGGCCCGTTTTGCTACCTTTGTGGGCTTACCCTGTTTGGTTGCACATTGTCGGTTAGATGGTTTAATTAGGGCGTGTTCTCGGGCAGGTTATCTTATGAATGGTGAGTGAGTGTCGGTTTACGGCTTATGCGTTTCCTGAATCCTGTCGGTTTCTTTGCTCTGCTGCTGGCGCTGCCTATTCTGGCCCTGTATTTCCTGCGGCTGCATCGCCAGCAAGTGACCGTGCCCAGCACGCTCCTCTGGGCAGCGGTCCTTCTGGATCACCATGCGAACCGGCCCTGGCAGAAGCTCCGCCGCAACTGGCTGCTGATCCTTCAGCTTCTGACGCTGCTGGCGCTGATCCTGGCACTGGCACGCCCTGCGCTTCCTCTGCCGTTGGCGTTCCAGGGGCACGTCGTGGTTCTCCTGGATGGTTCTGCCAGCATGCAGGCGGTACGGTTGGACGGCCGGACCCGTTTCGACGCTGCACTCCACGAGCTTTCCGATCTGGCGGGGACCCTCGACCGGGATGAATCCGTCACGCTGATTGTCGTGGGCCCGGAGCCTGTGGCGTTGGTGCAGACCGGCGATGCGGCGGCCCTGCGCCGCGCGTTGAGTAGCGCAGCCCCCGCCGATGGGGCCGCCAACTGGGAGGCAGCGGCGGCGCTGGCCGCGGGCATGGCCTCGGGCGCGGAGGTGACCACGCTTCTGATAACCGACGCGGCGGTTGCCGATTCTCTCCCGGCGCTGCCCGGAACCGTGCGACTGATTTCGGTCGGGGAGCCGGCAAGCAATGTAGGCATTGCGGCATTTGCGCTGCGCCGTGCATCCGATGGGATGACGGCTTTCGTGCGCCTTTCCAATGATGGCCCGGCAGCCCGACGGCTGTTCTCCCTGTATGTCGATGGCGTTCTGTTTGCACGGCGCGAGGTGACGCTGCCCGCCGATGAGGCGGTGTCGCTCTCCTTCGACAGCCTGCCGCCTCTCTCGTGGGCTGAGGCCCGCCTCGATCCGGATGCGGAGAGTGGGGAACCCGATGCGTTTGCGCTGGATGACCGGGCGTGGGTGGCCCCGGCCCAGGGGAGCGGCGAACGGGTGCTGCTGGTGACCCCCGGCAACCGCTTCCTCGATCAGGCGCTGCGCTCGCTGCAGGGGGTGCAGATCGAGCATTCACGCACGCTGTTGGACGATGGGACGGCGGCGACCGCCGGGGAAGCACCGTCTGCCACGCCTGCTGTCGCGGAAGTGGGGGGCTATGGCCTGATCGTGACCGATGGCGTGCTCACCGGCACCCTGCCTGCAAGCGGAGGGCTCTGGCTGATTGCGCCGGGGGCGGGTACGGCGTGTGGTGAACCGGGGGATCTGTTTACCCCTACGACGGCGGTGCAAGGCCAGTGGACGCATTCCCTGCTCCAATATGTGGACTGGTCTGAGGTGCATGTGGCCCGCGCACGCTCCTATGCCGCACCGGCGGATGCCGAGATCCTGCTCAAGGATGCCGGCGGCCCGCTGCTGTGGCTCCTGGATCGCCCCGGCCAGCGTGTCGCCTGTCTGGCGTTCGACCTGCATGACTCCGATCTGCCGCTGCGGACCGCTTTCCCGCTGCTTACAGCGAATCTGGTAGGCTGGCTGCTACCGCAGACCTCGGCGGCACCGATCCAATCTTTCTCTTCGGGACAGCTCTGGAGCCCTTCGCTGCCTCCTGAGACCGAGTCCGCGACGCTGGTTACGCCGGAGGGGAAACGCCTGCCGCTGCTGGATGCGGAGGGCCGTGCGTCGCTGCCACCTACTCAGGCGGGACTCTATCGCATCGAGATCAAGACGGAGGCGGAACAGCTCACCCGCTATGCGGCGCTCTCGCTGTTGGACGAGACCGAGAGCGATCTCCGCCCCCGGTCCCTGTTGATCGATGGTGTGCCGTTGTCGACTTCGGCGGTGTCGCAGGCCGGTTGGCGTGAGCTGAGCGTCTGGCCGCTGGTCGTGGCGTTGGTACTGCTGTTCCTGGAAGCTTTCGTCTGGTGGAATGTTCAGCCGCGGGTGCTGGCCTCGCGCCTGTCGCAGATCACCGATCGGCAAGCCAACGGCTCCGTCCGTTGGATGGCGCGGCTGCGGGACTATGGGGCTGCCCTCAGGCGCTCCTTGCCCCGCGTGGGATCCCCGGCGGCTTTGATCGGGCGCCTTCTCCTGGTGCTGGGGGTGATTCTGGCGCTGTTGGATGTCCGCTGGACGCGGTCGACCCGTGATCTGGCCACGGTCTTTTTGCTCGACCGCTCGGCAAGCACGCAGGGAGCCTGGGAATCGGCGGTGGCGTTTGTCGAGGACTCCCTTGCCGAGAAAGGGGCACGGGATCGGGCGGCCGTCGTTGTCTTCGGCGCTGATGCCTGGGTCGACCGGGGCTTCTCCGTGGCGTCGGGGCTGGACGCTGTGGCCACGTTCCCCCGAGCCGACGCAACCGATATCGAGGAGGCCGTCAGACTGGCCCTTGCTCTGATCCCCAGCGGTGCGCCGGGCCGCCTGGTGCTGCTCACCGATGGCCTGGCAACGGCAGGACGGGCCGAGAACGCATTGAGGGAGTCCCGCTTGCAGGGCGTGGATCTGCTGGTGGCGCAGATGGGGGAAACATCGACAGGTCCTGAGGTGTGGCTCGAGGGGCTGCGCCTTCCGACGCAGGTCTATCCCGGCGACCGCGTTGCGGCTGCCATCACGGTGGGCGGTGAAGGCGTGCCGTCTGCCGGTCTTGCCTGGACGGCGGGTCGGC
>JAVEWB010000223.1:0-4509 GCA_034004765.1 Anaerolineae bacterium | reverse complement strand
CCGCAGCGGCGCAAGCTCCGCGCCCAGGGCCCAGCGCTCCCAGCGGTTGTGCGGGGGTGTCCAGGCGCGACAGGCCCGCACGCCGGGAAGCTCCAGCGGCGACGGATCCTTGCGGTGGTAGACCACCGTGAGCGCACCGGGGTCCACCAGCGGCACCAGCGCTTCTGCCAGGTGCCGGGCGTAGCGGGAGATGCCGCCCGGCGCGTACGCGTGCAGCCGCAGATCAAGGCCGATACGCGTCATCCGGGCCCCTCCTGAGACACGGTGGCCACCTGCAATGCTTCCACCAAAACCCTGGCGATCTTCCGGTCCGTGACCGCCATCGGAAGCGCATGGATATCGGCTAAAGTCGCCCACCTGAAATCAGCGCACTCGATGCAGCGCGGTTCCCCCTCCACCAGCCGGCAGAAAAAGGCGTAGAGGGTGATGCGGAAGTGCGTATAGGCATGTTCCACGGTCGTCAGATGGCGCCCCACCTCCAACCCAATCCCCATCTCCTCATGCAGCTCGCGGATCAGCGCCTCCTCGAGCGTCTCATCGCCCTCACGCTTGCCACCGGGGAACTCCCACAACCCGCCTAACATAGCATTGTGGCGGCGCTGGGCCACCAGCACCCGCCCATCCTCGCGCACCGTCACCGCGGCCACCACGTCATAATGCGGCAGTGCCTTACGGGGCTTCGGCGCGGGGAAGGCCTCCTGCTGCCCCATCTGGCAGGCCATGCACCAATCCCGCCAGGGGCACAGAAGGCAAGTCGGGTTCTGCGGGCGGCAGAGCGTCGCGCCCAACTCGATCAGCGCCTCGTTGAACGCCCCCGGAGCCTCGGGCGGCAGCAGCAACCGCGCCGCGGCCTCCAACTGCACCGCCGTGGGCGACGCCTGCGCCAGCACGCGGGCCAGGACCCGCCGCACGTTCCCATCCACCGCAGGAGCAGGAATGCCGAACGCCAGGCTGGCAATGGCCCCCGCAGTATAAGCGCCGATGCCCGGCAGTCCGCACAAGGCCGCGACATCAGCGGGGAGTTCGCCACCATAGCGGGCCAGCACCTCCTGCGCCGCCCGGTGCAGCGAGCGGGCCCGGCTGTAATAGCCCAATCCCTCCCAGAGCTTCAACACCGCTTCCAAGGGCGCAGCGGCCAGGTCGGCGACGGTGGGGAAGCGCTCCATGAAACGCAGGTAATAGTCCCGCACGGTCTCCACCTGCGTCTGCTGCAGCATGATCTCCGAGATCCACACACGGTAGGGGGTGCGATCATGCCGCCAGGGGAGATCACGCCGGTTGGCCGCGAACCAGGCCAGCAGACGGGCTTGAGCTTCCTGGCGGTGGGACTCCAGGTACAGGCGCAAAGGATCATCCGGTGTCATCGCGAAAGAGCATAGCACAGCCGGAAGCGATGTCAACAGAGAATTGGTGCACTCTCGCCGGCTTCGGCAAGCTCAGCCGGCGAAAAATGCAATAAGTCATCACATTCCCAAGAAATAGCGGGCGGCGGCCATGAGCGCCATGCCCACGAGCACGGGGGCAAAGATCCCATTGCTCTTCCACGCCACCAGAAAAGTAGGGAGCGCAGCCCAGAGGAAGAGATTATCCACGTTCAGGGCCAACTGCCCCTCCTGAGCGACCAATGAAGGCAGGAGCATTGCCGCCAGAACCGCAACCGGCACATGGCGCAGCCAGGCCACCACCACAGGCGGCAAAGAGCGCGAGGAGAGCAGCCACACCGGCAGCACCCGCGGCAGATAGGTCACTACCGTCATCCCCAGTATCGTAAAAAGGACTATTTTTTGGTCCATGATTCCATCACCACCCCGGCGGTCGCTCCAATCAGCGCCGCCACAATGACATTCCATTGATCCATGCCCAGCAGCAGGAGGCCCACTGACAGCAGGCCGGTCGCGATAGCCACCGCCACCTGAACCCGATTCTTGATCTGCATCAGCAGCAGCGCGATGAACAACGCCGGCAGCGCGTAATCCAAGCCAAACTGCTCCACATTGGGCACGAGCTGTCCACCCAGCAGGCCCAGCCAGGTCCCCAGCACCCAGGATGCCTGCGCGCCCATGTTGATGATGAAGACCGTCCGCTTCTCAGGTGGGGCGGCCGCAAATTGGGTCGCGTGGACGGCGAAGGTCTCGTCCGTCAACTGCTGGGCAAACAGCGCCAGCTCCGGCTTGCTCCAGGCACGCAGGAAAGGCGAGAGCGCCGCCGACATCAGCATCATGCGCAGGTTCACCACGAACGTCGTGAAGACGACGGAGAGCCAGGGCGCAGACGCGGCCAGCAGTCCAATGGCGATATACTGCGAAGAACCGGCGTAGACCAGAAGCGACATCAAGAGTGCGTTGAGCGGCGAAAGCCCAAACTTCTGTGCCAGAACCCCAAAGGCAAAGCCGACAGGGATATAGCCCAACATGACAGGAAAAGCCAGCCGGAGCCCCTCTGCCCAGCTATCCCCGAGCTTCACGCTCTCGCGAGAAACGAGATCATCCATCGCCCACTCCCCCCTTATAAAAAAATCATCGCGCCAGCTTCAGGCCGGCGCGACACATCCGATCCAACACCGCAGAACAATTACCTTCCGACTAAAGCCAAACGAGATTCTTCGCTGTCGTGACTTCCTGCAGCGGCGCTCCGCAGGAGCCGCTCAGAATGACGGATCAGGATAGCCTTGAGATAAAATGCGCCTGCCCGGCCCCGCGAATCTCACACCTTGACCGTGAAATAGATCAGATCCGGGGCATCGGAATCCAATTCCCGGCCCAAACTGATAATGCCGCTTCCATGAAGCTGGGTCAAATCCCGCGTGATGTGCACCGGCTCCTCCCCCTGAATGACCAAATAGGTGCCGTTGGTGCTCTGATCGGTCAAGACGAACTGCCCCCGCCGGAGATCGATCCGGGCATGAGAGCGGGAGACGCAGTAATCCTCCACGACCAAATCATTATAGCCCTGGCGTCCCAATGTGAAGGTAGGCCGTGTCTGGCTGATGACGAAAAGCTGCTCATGGAAACGCAGTTCCAGAGAGACTGTAGAAATCATAGCACTCAGCGGAGACTTCTCGATGATCGTGAGCGCTTCCTCTTCCCAGATGCACTCGTAGACACTGATGGGCCCGCTCTTGCCCTTGACGATGGTCTCGTACAGGGACTGGATTCCCCCGCGGTTCTCAGGGTACAGCGCCTCTACGACCTGCTCGGTGATCAAGATCTGGCGCTGTTTCGACAGCTCCACCAGGCGGGCCGCGATGTTGACGGCATCCCCAAAGATGTCACCGCCATCCTCGATCACGTGCCCCATATGAATGCCGATATAGAGATTGATGGAGCCAAAGCCGGGTTTATTGATGGGGGGGAGTTTACCCACCGCGCGGTGCATCAGTTTTGCTGCCGCCACAGCGTCATTCGCGTCGGCGAAAGTACACAGGATCTCATCGCCAATCGTCTTGATAATGGTTCCACGATGCTGCAGCGCTGCCTTCGAAAGCAGCGTCACGCAAGAGGCGATCAGGCTCTGTGCCTCCTCATCGCCCAGGAGCTCGTATAACTGTGTGCTTTTGGCAATATCGGCGAACAGAATCGCAAGAGGACCTGTTTCTTCCGGCATAACGCCCTTTCTAATATCTATTCGTTCCCAATGATCCGGTAGCCGCGGTATCTTACCGCGTCCGGGATCGCGCTATGGAAAGCGCGGCTGCCCCGTCCGGCACACCGTAGTTCCAACCCCAAATACCCGGCTCGATCCCTCTACATTTCCATCCTACCTGTTATTTTAACATAATCGCGTGTAAAAGAAAAAGTGCAAGGACAAGGAAACTTAGAAGAGGGGGCAGGGGGTGGAGCGCGCTAAAGCTGCGCTCCACCCCCTGAAATTTTCTTTACCTGACTTGACAAGAGGGCTACAAACGGGATAATTAAAACAAAGAGCTTATTAATTGGAGGTATCCATGTGGCCGACACGCGAAGAAGCCTGGGCATTGCTCAATGAATACACAAAGGACGTTCACCTGATCCATCACGCCTTAGCGGTGGAGGCAGGGATGCGCGCGTATGCCCGCCGTTTCGGCGCGGATGAGGAGCAGTGGGGCATTGTGGGACTGATCCACGATTTCGAATATGAACGCTATCCCGATCTCGGACCGGGGGGGCACCCCTTCAAGGGCACCGAGATCCTGCGCGGCCTGGGATGGCCGGAGGAACTGATCCGCGGCGTGCAGGCCCACGCGCCGGAGCTCACCGGCGTCACGCCGGAGAGCCCGATGGAAAAGACCATCTACGCCGTGGACGAGCTGACCGGCCTGATCACCGCCGTGGCATTGGTGCGCCCCAGCAAATCGATCCTGGACGTGGAGGTCAAGTCGGTCAAGAAGAAGTGGAAGGACCGCGCCTTCGCCGGTGGCGTCAAGCGCGAGGACGTCGAACAGGGCGCGGAGATGTTGGGCATTCCGCTGGCAGAGCACATCGGCGTCGTCCTTGAGGCCATGAAAGCCATCGCGGAAGAGCTGGACCTGAC
>JAVEWB010000222.1:0-4534 GCA_034004765.1 Anaerolineae bacterium | reverse complement strand
CTTCCTGGCAGCAGTTCTACGAGGAAGGGCTGCACAAGTTCCTGGCGGAGGAGTACGCCGGTGCCTATGAGGCCGGACTCATCGCGGAGTTCGAGGCGCTGCTCCCGGAAGTGCCCCCATGGAAGAAGTGACATCACAGTAAGCAGGCGGTGAACCATGATTTGCGAAGGCTATACGGATTGCTATCTTTCTGAAGTGGACGTACGGGAGCTGATGAGCACCGCATTGGCGCAGGCCGACCTGGATGGCAAGCGGGTGCTGGTCATCATCCCTGACAGCACGCGGACCGCACCAATCCCGCTCTTCTTCCGCCTTTTCCACGAATACCTGCGGGATCGTGTGCAGGCGCTGGATTACCTGGTGGCGCTGGGGACGCACCCGCTGATGAGCGAGGAAGCGCTCAACCGGCTGGTGGGCGTCACGGCGGAAGAGCGCCAAACGACCTACGCCGGGACACAGATTTTCAACCACTGCTGGGATACGCCGGAGACCTTCGCCACGATCGGTACGATCCCCCGTGCGGAGATCGAGCAGATCACGCAGGGGATGCTCTCTCAGGACGTGGTGGTCACCGTGAACCGCAAGATCTTCGACTACGATCAGCTCATCGTCTGCGGGCCGGTCTTCCCGCACGAGGTAGCAGGCTTCTCCGGCGGGACGAAATACTTCTTCCCCGGCATCTCCGGCCCCGAGGTGATCAATTTCACGCATTGGCTGGGGGCGCTCATCACCAGCATGGCCGTGATCGGCACGCCGCGCACGCCGGTGCGCCAGGTCATCGACCGTGCGGCGGCCTTCGTGGACGTCCCGAAGCTGTTCTTCAACCTCGTGACCATCTATAAGGGGCTGGCCGGGCTCTACATCGGTTCCTATGAGGAGGCGTGGCCGCAGGCGGTCGCGCTGTCATCGAGGATGCACATCCGTACTGTCGCGCACCCCTTCAAGCGCGTGCTCTCGATCATGCCGGAGATGTACGACGATATCTGGACCGCGGCCAAGGGGATGTACAAGCTGGAGCCGGTGGTGGCCGACGGCGGCGAGGTGGTGATCTACGCGCCGCACATCACCGAGATCTCCTACACGCATGGCCGCATCCTGGATGAGATCGGGTACCACGTGCGCGATTATTTTGTGAAGCAGTGGGAGCGTTTCCGGGACTACCCCTGGGGCGTCCTGGCACATTCCACGCATCTGCGCGGCGGCGGGACGTACGATGCGGAGACAGGCGTGGAGTCCCCCCGCGTCCGGGTGACGCTGGCGACAGGGATCCCCCGCGAGCGCTGCGAGCGGCTGGCTCTGGGCTACCTCGATCCGGCGGACGTGGATGTGAACGCCTGGATGGGCCGGGAGGACGAGGGAATTCTGGTGGTGCCCCACGCGGGTGAAATGCTCTATAAGTTGGCTGAAGGGAGGGCCTCATGAAAAAAGCGGATATTGGATTGGTTGGACTGGGGGTGATGGGCCGGATGCTCGCACTGAACATCGAGCGCCACGGGTACTGCGTGGCCGGATACGACGTCGATGAGGAAAAGGTGAACGCCTTCGAGGCGGATCGCCAGGAGAAGGCGCTGATCGGCTGTCGGACCTTAGGTGACTTCATCGCCGCGCTGGATAAACCGCGGCGGATCATGCTGATGGTCCCGGCGGGAGCCCCTGTGGACGCCGTGATCGAGGAGATCAAGTTTGCACTCGAGCCGGGCGACCTTTTGATCGATGGCGGCAACTCTTTCTTCCAGGACACCGAGCGCCGCGCCCGGGATCTGGAGCCCCTGGAGGTGCTCTACATGGGGACCGGCGTCAGCGGCGGGGAGTACGGTGCGCTGTGGGGCCCTTCGATCATGCCGGGTGGGCAGCCGGAGGCCTGGACGCTGGTGAAGCCCATCTTCGAGGCGATTGCGGCCAGGGTGGATGACGAGCCCTGTGTGACCTACGTGGGGCGGGGCGGCGCGGGCCACTACGTGAAGATGGTGCACAACGGCATCGAGTACGGCGACATGCAGCTCATCGCCGAGGCTTACGATCTCCTTCACCGTGCAGTGGGCCTCTCGGCCGAGGAGCTTGCCTCCGTCTTCTCGGAGTGGAATAAGGGAGAGCTGGAGTCCTATCTCATCGAAATCACGGCGGACATTTTCACCAAACGCGATACGGAGACCGGCAAGCCGCTTGTCGATGTGATCCTGGACACGGCGCAGCAGAAGGGCACGGGGAAGTGGACCTCCCAGAATGCGCTGGATCTGGGCGCTCCCACGCCGACGCTCAACGCGGCGGTGGAGGCGCGCATCATCTCGGCCTACCGCGAGGAGCGGGTTGCGGCCTCACAGGTACTCGCCGGGCCCGAGGTCCGCTTCGAGGGGGACCGCGGCGCGATGATCGTCGCGGTGCGCGATGCGCTCTACACCGCCAAGCTCTGCTCCTACGCACAGGGGTTCGCGCTCCTGCGGGCCGCCAGCCAGGAGTACGGCTATGGGCTGCACTATGGCGAACTCGCGCGTATCTGGCGCGGCGGCTGCATCATCCGCGCCCGTTTCCTGAACGACGTCCGTGCGGCCTTCGGCCGCGATCCGGCGCTGCCCAACCTGCTGATGGATTCCGTGTTCAGCGAGGGCGTGAACGCCCGTCAGGACGCGCTGCGCCAGGTGGTGCAGCTTGCGGTGGCGCACGGTGTCCCCGCCCCGGCGTTCAGCTCGGCGCTGGCGTACTACGACGCCTACCGCAGCGCGCGCCTTCCGGCCAATCTGACCCAGGCGCAGCGCGACTACTTCGGCGCGCACACCTATCAGCGTGTGGACAAAGCGGGCAAGTTCCACACCGAATGGATCGAATCCTGAACATAGACCCATTTCTTTTGCCACGAATGAGCACGAATTTTCACGAAATCATATAAAAAAATTCGTGTCCATTCGTGAAATTCGTGGCTAAACCTACGAGAGGTAGAACGATGACCCAACCGAAGAATGTCATTGTGGCACAGAGCGGGGGCCCCACTCCCGTGATCAACGCGTCCCTCCGCGGCGTGGTGGAGGCTTGCCGCGCTTACCCCGACCGCTTCGGCACGGTGTATGCCGGCTACCACGGCGTCGAGGGCGTCCTGCGGGAGGAGCTTCTTGACCTCTCCGCGCAGCCGCAGGAGGAGATCGCGCTCCTGAGCGTCACGCCTGCCGCGGGATCGATCGGCACCTGCCGCTACAAGCTCAAGGCCGGCCAGCAGGAGGACTTCGAGCGCATGATCGAGGTCTTCAAGGCGCACAACGTGGGCACCTTCTTCTACATCGGCGGTAATGACTCGATGGACACGGCCCACAAGGTCGCGCAGTTGGCCCACGAGCGGGGGCTGGATCTGGTGGCGACCGGCGTGCCGAAGACCATCGACAACGACATTGGCGACAGCGAATTCAAGGTGATCGACCACACGCCGGGCTACGGGAGCGTGGCGCGCTATTGGACGCTGACCGTGCAGAATGCCGACCAGGAGAATCTGGGCTCCTCGCCCTCCGATCCGGTGCTGGTGCTCCAGGCGATGGGGCGGAAGATCGGCTTCATCCCGGCGGCGGCCCGCCTGGCCGACCCGGAGCGGAAACTGCCGCTGCTGATCTTCATGCGCGAATCCGGCTTGACGTTGGAGGCGCTATCCGAGCAGGTAAATGCCATGCTCAAGGCGCGGGGCCGCGCGCTGGTCGTGGTCAGCGAGGGCTTCGATGTGGGGAGCATCGGCGAGGTCAAGGATTCCTTCGGCCACACGATGTTCTCCGCCAGCAAGCTGACGGTGGAGCAAATCGTGGTCAACTACCTGAACGGCGTGGGGCTGGCGGCTCGCGGCACGGCACGGGGCAACGTCCCCGGCACCGATCAGCGCCACGCGATGGTCTACGCCTCGACGGTGGATCTCGAAGAAGCCTACAAGGTGGGGCAGAAGGCGGTGCAGATCGCGGCGGAAGAGGGCTCCGGCTACATGGCGACGCTCCTGCGCGCGCCCGGCGCGATCTACCAGGTGCGGTACGACAAAGTCCCGTTGGAGGTCGTGGCCAACTCCGAGCGCACCTTCCCGGAGGCGTGGATCGCGCCCTCCCGTGCGGACGTGACCGATGCCTTCCTGGCCTACGCCCGCCCGCTGATCGGTGATAGCTGGCCGACGATCCCGCTGGTGGACGGCTTGCAGCGCTTTGCCTGCTTCGAGCCGCGCTTTGGCGAGAAGTGTTTGGAGGCGTACACCCCGCAGGCGTACCGATCGTAGAAAGAAGAGTCTCGCGCAGAGACGCAGGGACGCAGAGAAAAGCATGAAGCCCTTGGCGGGCTCAGCGCCTCTGCGCGAGACTTTTTATCTCATATGGCCTTCAAGTCTGCGTTCTGAAAAATCTCTGCGCGCTCGGCGATCTCGGCGGTGAATTCCCTACCCGCCTGCTGCCTGCCCTAACGCCACCTTTGCCTTCTCTATCTGCGCCTGGACGGCGGCTTTCGCCGTCCCCCCTTCGACCTGCCTTGCCTCGACGGAGCGCTCGAAGTCGAAGACCTCGTAAACGTCTTCCCCAACTGCGGG
>JAVEWB010000221.1:0-4551 GCA_034004765.1 Anaerolineae bacterium | reverse complement strand
TGCCCTGCGCATTGATCAGCACATCGTACCCCAAGACGTAGCCGTGCGTGACCCCCGGAAGGTCGCGCCCCACCTCAGCCAATAGGCCACCGAGATCCGGGTGCGTACGCGGCGACGTTACCATCATCTCAGCCTCCGGCACGAACTTCGGCTCCAGCGTTTCCCCCGGCTTCCGGTCGCGCTCATTCATGGTGCGGACCATCTTCATATACAGCAGGATCTCACGATTCAACGGATGCTGAACCTCAACCATACCGCGATCTCCTTTCAAACAGTCTATCCAGGTGAAACCTTTTCCAATCACGAAACACACGAAGGAATTCTTATAACAGTGCGACCGCCCTTACCGGCGAGCCATCGGCCTGCTCGATCTTCAACGGGAAGCAGCAGAAGATGAACGCTGCGTCGCCCACCTGGCGCAGGGCCGTCAGGTTCTCGACGGCGACCATGCCTGCTCCCAAAAGGATACGGTGCACCGGGAAGACCGTGGTATCCGGGCCATCGATGGAGATCATATCCACCCCCAATCCCTTCAGCCCCAACGTCGCGATCCACTGCGCGGCTTCTACGGAGAGTACCGGGTAGCCCTCGAAGTAGGCGGGATCGCCCCACAGGTCGGACCAGCCCGTGTGCAGGATAAGGAACTCCTTGCCCGCGATGCGGGGTGCAAAAGGGGCCAGATCAGCAAGGTCGATCTCCGGTTTGCCCAGGTGAGAGAGATCAAGCACGACCGCGCTGCCGACGAACTGGGCAGCCGGCAGGCGATCCAAGGTGGGCGCGCCTTCGAGGATGTGCGCGGGCGCATCCATGTGCGTCCCAGTGTGGGAATAGAGGGTGAGCTTCTTCTCAGTAAAGCCGTCCACGGCGATGGTACAGGGGATCAAGAATTCGGGCGGCTCGGTGCCGGGATAGACAGGCATCCCGGGACGGAGGACATGGGTCAGATCAACGACGGTCGTCGCGGTGAAAGCAGGCACGGGCATCTTCTTTTCCTTCCATTTTCAGGGTCAGCAAGAACTATACGCCCGGCCGGCAGGAAAGTCAAAAAGCGGGGTGCTCCTGCCACTCTTGCGCCAAAATGGCGTAGAGCACATCGTCCGTCCACTCGCCCCGCGCCCAGGTACTCTCACGCAGGTGTCCCTCCTGCCGCATGCCCACACGCTCCAGCAGCGCGATGGAGGCACGGTTGCGCGCATCGGCCCTCGCATACACGCGATGGCAGTCCAGCGTGTCGAACAGATAGGCGAGCGCCGCCGTCAGGGCCTCGGTGGCATACCCCTGTCCCTGCCAGGCCGGGGCCAGCGTGATCCCTATCTCGGCCTGCTGCGGCTCGTCGAGCGGAAAGTGCAGCCCCAGATCGCCGATCAACACGCCGGACTCCCGCACGGTGATGGCAAGCTGATACCAGCTTCCCGGTGCAGCGGGCTCCAGCGCCAGCAGCTCCGCGATGAAAGCGCGCACCGCCGCCACATCCTGCGGCTCCCATAGCTGAAACCGCAGGACCTCCGGGTCGGAACGATACGCAAAGAGCGCTGCGGCATCGGCGAGTTCCAAGCGCCGCAAAAGAAGCCTTGGGGTTTGTAAGATAAGCGGCACAGCTCCCTCCCCCGTCATGCTTCGATCATCCGTTCACAATTGGCCTGGATGCGTTGAAGATAGTCCATAAGCTGCTGCCGCTCCGCTGCGGAAAAGCCCTCCAGGATTCTGCCCTCGGTCCCCTCCACCACGCCCCACAACTGCCCTAACAACTGTTCTCCGGCATCGGTCAGGGTCATGGTTTCACCCTGAGCGCGGATGTACCCCCGCTCCAGCAGCGGCTGCAGGAGCGCCTGGAGCACCTCCCCAAACGTAGCGGTGTCCTTGCTGATCTGATCGAGCGTCATCGTCACATCGCATTTCAAGACCATGAGCAGAATCACCTGCGTGCTGTTGAGGTCACAGACCTCACGCAGTCCGGCGTCGAGCGCCCATTGAATGAGCTTTCCGGCCACATTGACCTCGCGGCCCAAAGTTGTGCGGATATATCGTGTCAGCATCGCCACCACCAGCTTGAATTTGAGTTCATACACGCTGATCCCGGTCGCCACCCCCACATTCAGCGATTCCACCTGACCGCTCATCGGGATCTGCACCACCAGGTCCGCTTTTTGAAGAAGTTCCTCCGAGACGCCTTCCGTCTCATTGCCCACGATCAAGGCCAGCGGCTTCTTCTCCAGACGGGCCGAAGCCTGCAAGACGCGTCCGTAGGGGCTGGTCGCTACCACCTGGAACCCTTGGGCTTTGAGGTAATCCACCGCCGCGCAGCCAGAGGCAAACCGCTTCAAACGGACATCAAAGACCTTGCCCCGCGAGGCCTCGATGGTCTTCTTGTAGAAGAGATCGAAGTCCCCACCGGTCGCCACGATATCCCGGATCCCGAATCCGCAGGCCGTCCGTACGATCGTCCCGATATTTCCATAGTCCTGCACCCCATCGAGAACCAGTACAAAATCGCCCAGCGCAGCCGCCTCCTGCGGCAGCAGCGCCACCCCTACAAAAGGGATAAGATAATGGGTCTCCGTGGTCTTCTTGAGAATGCCTTCCGAGGTGGAGAAACATGCTACTCCCCGCCCGTGGAGCGCATCCAATAAAGGGTGTTGGCCAATCCGGTCGTGAAAGAGGACATAGTCGAGAGGGAATCCGGCTTCCAAGGCCCAGACAAGGCTCTCCTCGCCCTCGATCAGGCACTTGTGCGCCTGCCGGCGTCCCGCCGCCGAAGTCAGGGCCCTGGCTTCGAGAATGCGCGGATCTTTTATGGAAGTGATGGATTGAACCTCTGTCATAATCGCCTTTTGGGTTCCTTCTGCATAATCGCCCCCAAGTATACACATTACCCTGTTCAAAGCAAACCCAAGATACCCAAATTTCCAGACTTCCTATTGTATATTGACTTCTATCCCACTTTTTTCTATAATGAAGAGGGTTGCATAGTAGTTATGCTATCCCAACCTGATTCCCATTGACTTTTCTAAGGAGGAACGTAATGAATCGCTGGAAAATCGCATCACTTGTCTTGCTCATCGTGCTTGTTTTGACCGCTACCATGGGCTGCCAGCCCAAACCCCAAAACGATCTGGAGCGCATTCTCCAGGCAAAGAAGATCGTGGTCGGAACCTCAGCCGACTATCCCCCCTTCGAGTTCATGAACGAAAGCAATGAGTTCGACGGCTTCGACGTCAAGCTGATGAACGAAGTGGCCAAACGCATGGGCGTGGAAGTAGAATGGACCGACATCGCCTTCGACGGGCTGATCGGCTCCCTGCAAACCGGGAAAATCGATGCCGTCATCGCCGCCATGAGTGCGACCGCCGAGCGCGACGAACAGGTCGATTTCTCCATCAACTACTACATCGGCAAGGACGCGGTCCTGGTTGCCGAAGGCTCCGGCCTGGAAATCGCAGCCAAAGAAGATCTGGCAGGTAAAAAGATCGGCGTCCAGAGCGGCACCATTCAAGACGATTGGATCAGCGAGAACTTGCCCGACGATGAGATCTCCCGCTACGAGCGCGCCGAGCAGGCTGTGCTGGACCTCAAGAGCGGCCGCATCGACGTCGTGGCTATGGACTTCTTTGCTGCCAGTGCTTACCTGAAGCAGGGTGGCATCGTGCTCGCGCTGGAGACCAACTTCGCCGATGAGCATATGGCGATTGCCGTACCGGAAGGCTCCGCAGAGCTCAAGGCCGAGCTGGACAAGATCATCACCGACATGCAGAACGACGGCTTCATCGAAGACCTGATCATGGAATACCTGGTAGAAGAGTAGTAACGCCGTGGGACAGGCAATTCTCCAGGCCCTCCCTTACATGATCGAAGGGACCTTCTACACGATAGGGGTCACGATCGTTTCCCTGGTCGTAGGCTTCATCATCGGTCTGATCCTGGCGCTGATGCGCGTCTATGGGACGCCCGTGGCCCAATGGATCTCCGCCGCCTACGTCGTCGTGCTGCGGGGATTCCCCTCCCTGGTCGTGCTCTTCATCGTCTACTTCATCCTGGCCGGTGCGATCGATCTCGATCCGTTTCTGGCCGGATGCGTAGCCCTGGGGGTCTGTAGCAGCGCCTATCAGGCCGAAATCTTCCGCGGCGCGATTCAAGGTGTAGCGCCCGGGCAGATGATTGCAGCGCGCGCGCTGGGCATGACCGGCGTGCAGGCGATTGTGAACGTGGTCCTGCCGCAAGCACTGCGCAACGCCATCGCGGCGTGGTCCAACGAGGCGGCCGTCGTCGTGAAGGATTCCTCATTAGTCTATGCGGTAGGACTGGCAGAGCTGCTGCGCCGGGCACAGCAGGTTTCGGCGCGGCTGTACGCACCGCTCCTGGTCTATACCGTGACCGCGCTCCTCTACTTCCTGCTCACCTTTGCCACCAACCGCCTGCTGTGTAGGGTGGAAGAGAAGCTGCGGATCCCGGAGATGACCGAAGCCCGCTGAATCTCATACAAAAAAAAGAGGGCGTGTCTACGACACGCCCTCTTTTTTTACGAGTGCACGAAACTGCGGTCAGGCCGCTATG